>DASSXK010000275.1:0-2484 GCA_035703945.1 Ktedonobacteraceae bacterium
TCCAACGCTCAAGCGCATCGCTGCTCTCAAAGGAGACGATCAGAGCATAGCGAGGCTGCTTTCCTGGATGCAGGGCGGCATGCCACAGGCGCTGGGAGTCGATAACAATTTGGCGATTCTTTGGCATTGAAATACGGGACTCGGTGGCAGGATCATTCTTATCTTCGCGCAGAACCATGTAGGAATCAGGATCATCGCTGAGCTCCAACCAGGCACGCACAACCCAACCCTCATCTTCGGGATTCAAACGATTGTTATCATCCAGGTGCAGGTTATGCTGAACTTCGGGCTCTGAGTTGGGATTCAGCTTAATGATGCGTACGCGGCCATAATTCGCGCCGACATTCTTGACCCACTCTACGAGGACTGGGCACTTCTCGGCATTGATCGTCCAGATGCCATCTTTGTCGGGTTTGCCATGATCCCAGAAACCGGCACATTCCATCTGACCTTCAGCGGAAGCAATCGGGGCAAAGTTTGTATCGCCGCCGCTCTTCCAGTCCATATACTCAAGACCCATCCACTCCGATTCCGGAACGGCAGGGCCGGCGTAATCTTTCAGGACAACATAGCCCTTTTCTTTCAAAATATCAAGTTTGCGATGCATCAGAGTAACTCCTTACCTTACCTACAAAACTGTGCTAATTTAGCAATATTAAGGGGCATCAGTACATAGGAATAACAGGCGACCGTTAATACTGTAAAACTTTTGCCTGCTCAATCCTTCCAGCATTTCGTTGTGGGAAAATAGCTTTCGCTTATTATTTTATCATAAGCGCTTATGTCTATTCCAGAGGTTACGATAAATTAAGAAAGACAAAAAGTACGTATCACAATAATGTGACCACCTCATTATCCTTTCTATCTATATAGACGTACGAATATATAAACTGTCATCGTGGGATTTGCTACCTGACCGGACAAGCGGATTTGTAGAAAAGTGTATCTGTAAAATAGGCGAGAGGGGAGCGAACGACAGTCTGGGGCTCCTATACCTGTACAATACCACGAGGATTAGTACGAAAAATACAAGCGACCACCCCACCTCTATGCGGCTCTGACCACTGCCTTGACCGTCAAAGGGAAAAGCGCAAGATCAGAGAAGAATTCTTCTGCCAAAAAGAGTACACTGCTTCTATAGACAAGAATAAACATGATAGAGCAAACAAAAGAGGAAAGCTCATGCGAAAAGTCATTTCCAAAGATGGTACTTCCATTGCGTTCGATCAACCGGGGCATGGGCCTGCACTCATCCTGGTTGGTGGCGCAAGTTCTACTCGTAGGGATCAGGCAGCAGTAGCCGACGCCCTGGCTCCCTACTTTACCGTCTTCGCCTTTGATAGACGTGGTCGAGGCGATAGCGGTGATACCGCTCCCTATGCCGTCAAACGCGAGGTTGAAGATATTGAGGCCTTGATCAACGAGGCAGGCGGCTCAGCCTTCGTCTTCGGTCATTCCTCTGGGGCAATTCTGGCTCTTGAAGCAGCACGTTTGATCCCCACAAAAATCAAGAAGCTGGCATTGTACGAACCTCCGTTTATCATTGATAACAGCCGTCCACCGGCCCCTGAGAACAGTGCATCACATCTCGCTGAGTTAATCTCTTCAGGCCAGCGAGGCGCAGCGGTCGAATACTTTATGACACTGGTGGGTATGCCCACCGAATCCATTGCCCAGATGCGCCAATCTCCGATGTGGCCTGAAATGGAGAAGATAGCACACACGCTCGTCTACGATCTCATTATCACAGGAGACACGCAGAGTGGCGATCCATCAACGCTCAGGAAATGGGCTACAGTGACTGTCCCCACGCTTGTGATGGATGGCACGGTGTTCCTGGGCAATGAAGCAAACCATACGTTTATGCGAACTGGTGCGCAAGAGATCACAAAGATCCTCCCCGATGCCCGGCATCGCACCCTGGAGGGTCAGGATCATGGTGCCGCCGACGATGTGCTTGTTCCCGTGCTAAAAGAATTCTTCATCGGATAATCAGGCGGATTGCAAAGAGTACATTGTTCCGGAAGCAAG
Source organism: Ktedonobacteraceae bacterium (assembly GCA_035703945.1). Taxonomy (GTDB): domain Bacteria; phylum Chloroflexota; class Ktedonobacteria; order Ktedonobacterales; family Ktedonobacteraceae; genus DASSXK01. The sequence continues at coordinate 2,032 of DASSXK010000275.1, forward strand.
CAATTTGCTCAAAATCAAAGCAAGGAGACATAAAAACCTCCTTGCTTTAAGCAAACGAGTATTAAAAAGACTCAACCAGCTTCTGGCGAAGCAAGTTCTTGTTTTCTCCCCCAAAAAGCGGGCAAATGGAGTAACAACAACACTGGCAAAACAATATCTGCAATCAGGCTATATACCAGGGTCGTTGTACTATAGTGAGCAATCGCGAATGTGTAGGTGAGATTCGCAATCATTGGAACCCAGCAGGCCCACCAGGCCCAACGTGCCCGTCGTCGAAATGGGATCGCAACGATAATCAGAAAAAGCGACCCAAAGACGAATTCATGCACCGCATATGTGATCTCCAACAAAGTAACATACTTTGTAATCCCGAAAGATGCTTGCTTTGCACTACTCCAGCTTAGACCTGTAATTGCATGGAACGCCTCCATATGGTCGGAAGGAAGGCCCGTT
>DASSXK010000453.1:0-2289 GCA_035703945.1 Ktedonobacteraceae bacterium
GTGTCTTCAGGTATTGACCAAAGACAAGCTTTCGCAACGCTACCTCGACCGGGGAATAGACCGAATATCGATTGCCAAAACCTATGCTTATCAATGATAGGGTTTTTGCCTCACAAATTTATTTTTTACTAGATTCTGCATGCTTGTCTTGAGATTGTTTCAGATTGGATGGATGGTATGAATCTTGTCTTTTTTTCTATTAAAACAAAGGGCTTTTCAAACTTTACGCGTCGCCTATGGACAGTTTTTACACGCTTTGGCTTCTCTGAAAGCCGATCACGCAAAGCACTCTATTCAATCGTAGATCTACTTCAATCCCACAATTCCGCACCCACATTTTTTATTCCAGCCGTCGTGCTACGCAGACATCCAGCACTGATTGCGGAAATCGCCGGGGAAGGAGCGGAAATAGGCATCCACGGGTATGTCCACAATGACTATAGGACATTGAGCCCCAGCCAACAGTATAAGCAGACCGAGCATGCCATCTCCGTTTTTCAAGAAACCCGCATCAAGCACAAGGGATTCCGCAATCCCTATCTCGGGTGGACCGAAGACTCACTCCGCATCTTCTCAGCGCTGGGCTTTGGCTATGAAAGCAACGAGGCTGTCTTCCATGAAGTGGTGGACCGGAACCACTTTTCTCCTCTGCTAAGAAGTGGCTTTGAAAAGTCGCTGGCACTTTTCCAGGCGATTCCATGCAGCAGTTATACACTGCGACCACACTTTGAAGATTCGCTACTACGCCTGCCCACCAGTATTCCAGACGATGAAATGCTCTTTGATCGCCTGCGCATCACCGATCCCGCTGAGATCGGGCAGATCTGGAGCAAGGTCATGCAGCGCGTCTATGAGCTTGGAGGACTGTACGCCCTCAACCTGCATCCCGAACGGGGCGTGCTTTGTCAGGCTGCGCTGAGAATTCTACTTGGATATGCTCAAAATCAGTCGCAACCGATCTGGCTGGCCCGCCTTGACGACATCGCACAGTGGTGGAAGGAACATAGCGAATTCAGATTGAAGATCACACCTCTGACAGGCGAACACTGGCTGGTTGAAGCAAACTGTACACCCCGAGGAACGGTGCTGGCCCGAGGAGTGATGGTCAAGAGTCCCTCGTCAACGCCTGGGCCGGATGCCAGAACGGTCATCTGCGATCACCTGACGATTGTCGAATCGACAAAATACCCCGGCCTGGCGGTCTCACGCCAGACCCCACAAGAAGTGCTCGATTTTCTGCATGAGCAGGGTTATCCAGCAGTGTATACTTCCCAGGAAGAGGCTGAAAGATTTGCCCTTTATCTGGATATTCCAGAAGGGCTGGGCACCACTCGCAAGGAACAACGAACACTGCGGACCGAACTTATCCAACGGATTGAGCTGTTAGAGGGTCCACTGATGTATTTCTCAGCCTGGCCCGATAAAAATAAAGCGGCCCTGTCCATCAGTGGGGACATCGATTCAGTGACGGTTCAAGATTTCTTTTTACGCGTTCTTGAAGTCTCACAAAAGAAATAACGTTGAGGGGGCTCAATTGTCTACCAGCATCTCTGGAGGTCATGCATGACGCGATTTTCCTGGCATAATAAGTGGATTCTTCCAGGGGTGCTGCTCTTTTGCTTCGCAGCCCTGATTCTTCTCCTATTTATCTTGAACCAGTACCCATCTCTTCTAACTTCGCAGGCTCAGGCACCCACCCAAAAACCTGGGAACCAGCCATCAAATATCTCAATGAACCGAACCATCAAAGCTTATGCTTCTTCTGGCTACACACCCGCCTCCGCCGCCATCGATGGGAATTACGACACAAGCTGGCGCTCTGTGGGAAGTCAATCCTGGCTGGCATACGATCTGTCGGGGCTGCCTATCTCTCAACGTCAGCAAGTTCTGGTTGTCTGGTATAACGAAACACTAAATTACGACCACACCCTCATCAAATATCAGGCCTACAACCTGCCAGAAAACTACACGCTTGAGGTCAACACCGCGCCAGGAGGAGGCAACCCACCTACTAGCCGCTGGAAAACGCTGGTCTCGGTGGTAGAAAATCACTATCACTCGCGCCAGCATATTATCAACATGGCAGGCGCTAACTGGGTCCGCATCAATATTACAAAAGTTGACGGTTCAATCGAAAACTTCGATACAAGCATCAACATGGGTATTTATGTCGCGAGCAGCGCCACAGCCGACGACTGGATATTTTATGGCGACTCGATTACAGCGGGCGGCATGAGCCATGCCACACTTGGAGGGATCAAATCGTTCTCGCAACTCATCAATCAGAAC
>DASSXK010000568.1:0-15884 GCA_035703945.1 Ktedonobacteraceae bacterium
ATGCAGGCATACCAGACAAACAACACTGGTGGGATAGTCATTTGTTAGCTGGTATTGGCAAGCAAATGCTTGTTTGGTGTGCCTGCATTGTGCTTTAAGCGCGAAGCTCAAAGATTGGCGAAAATGTGCTGACCTGATAAGGAGCGCCTCGCAGACTGGCTGGTCGGCGTTGCAGTTGACCCTGGTAGTGAACATGTTCAGGCAAGAAGAAGCGTTCCTGCACATAGAGAGGTTCATTTTTGGTAGTATAGGCAAGACTGCTCATCACAAGCAACGCGCTACCTGCTGCGACTTCCAGAATGTTGGCCTGTTCCTCGCTTGCGTTGGTCGCGGAGATCGTAAAGCTTCCATGCTCCACTGGAATTTTTGCCCTGGCCTCAAGCGCCTGCAAAAGTGATTCGTGCGTTAGATCAACTCCTGACAACTGATTTCCGTATTTCGCTGGCAACGATGTTGTATCGTAGGCCAGTATCTTATCGCGGCCCAGGCGTAGTTGATCGATCCTTACAACTTCTTCCCCTGCTTCTAATTGCAGACTTTTCGCCAGCCTTGCGCTGGCTTGCTCATGGATAAAGGTCAGTAGCCTGGAAGAGGGCTCCAGTTCTGCCTCTTTGAGATCTTCTGAAAGTTCGGTCAGAAGCAGCGGCTCTGGCTCGTTTAGCTGTTCAGAGACATAGGTGCCTTTGCCATGTCGGCGAATGACGAGACCCTCAGTTTCCAATTCATCGAGTGCCTGACGAGCTGTGATGCGGCTGATCCCATAGTTGCGTGTTAGCTCCGGCTCAGACGGAAGCTGATCTCCGGGCTGATACTCGCCGCGCTCAATTGCGGATCGCAGTATCTGCTTAAGCTGGTAGTACAATGGAACCGGACCGGGTGACAGACGTTGCCCTGCCATCTAATTTCTCCTCTATCTATCTTGTCTTGTCAACATGTTGACTGTATGCTTCACATTATACCCGGAAGTTGTTTTTTGGACAAGGCTTTTTTGGGGAATTCCTCAAAAACACGGGATAACGTGAGTAAATCGGACAAGGATAGAGATAACGTCAAGGACCCGGCAGGAGAGAACTCACTCTGTCGGGCCTCAATATTTTGCGAGAGTTACTATTAACGTACTTCTTCTTTTACCAGGGCTGGATTTGGCTCTATAAAAGGGCCAACCTGGTACAGGTCATCTTTGTTCCAGAGAACCTGAGCGATGGCGGCCGTGGAGGCGATGATCAGCCAGCAGGAGAGCGTGGCCAGAGAAAGTGCGACCTTTGTATCCTTTAAGCGGAAGATCGCCACGAAGCCGCTGGCAATCGTTAGTAGGAAGAAGAGAGTGGTCAGAGCCAGGGCGTTAATTGGGGAGCGCAGACTAAAGTAGGCCGCGTTGAATGCAACGAAATCCAGCCAGGTTGCGGCCTGGAGGGCCAGGAATGTCTTACGCCCGTCTGTATTTTCAGGCTTATTTAAAACGCGCAAGGTGCCATAGATAACAGAGATATTGTTGATGGTCCAGGCGGGTCCAAAGACCCATGAAGGAGGTGTAATTTTCGCTTGCCTGAGCTGTTTAAAATACGAGACATCACCAAAGACCGCATCGCGCAGATTATCGTGTTTCTGGCCGGTAATAACGCTGGTCAGGCCTGAAAGAGCGAAGGTCAGTATTTGAACAATCACATAAAAGGCTACACCATGATACCAGCGCCAGCGCGGAGTGGTAGGTTGCATGATTCCCACCCGGTCGGTGGCCTTTCTGATATTTTTGCGTAATATTGTCATGTATCTATCCCCTTTTTATAGATTTTTCTCATTCTAATCCTGCTATACAAACTGACGGCAAGAGGTCAGAGTTTCGGGTAAGTCCGTCTGGAAAAAGGAGTTTTCGTATAAAAAAAGCTCCGTTTCGTCTGGCCCTTACCACTTTATATTGTGGCGGGAACGGGGTCCGAACGATGTGGAGCTTCTTATGATTGAGTGATTTAGAGTTCTAATGTTTCAATATAATTTATCAGAATAGCCTGTACCTCTTCCAGGCGTCCCTGGAAGAAATGATCGGCACCATCGACTGTGATTAAAAGTTTTGGAGCAGGAATCAGATTAAACCATTCAACGGTAGCGGGATAGGGAGCCAGCTCGTCCTGTGTTCCATGAATCAAGAGTTTGGGCTTATGGCAATTTTCCAGCGTATCCTCATTGAACCAGCGAGCGGGAACGCCCAGGCCTATCAAGGCTTGTACGCGATCATCAATGGCACCCACACGCATTCCCACATATGAGCCAAATGAGAAACCCGCCATGATCACAGGTATCCCTGGATAGCGATGGCTCAGGAAATCAAGGGCATAATGGACATCATCCTGTTCGCCGCGTCCCTCATCGTAGCTACCGGTGCTGTGACCAACCCCGCGAAAATTGAAACGCAAGGCAGGAATATTGAGCGATTGGAGGGTCTGAGCAACCTTAAAAACAACTTTATTATGCATTGTTCCCCCGCCCAGAGGGTGAGGATGGCAGATAAGCGCAGCATAGCGAGGGGCTTCTGGACCGTCTTCCGGCTTAAGAATCCCCTCAAGATGACCCTGGGGCGTAGGTATATTTATATGAAGTATCTGGCTAATAACGGGCCATTCCTTTCTTCATCTTTTTTTCAAGAGAATAAAAATTTGACAGATATAATACTCCCGATAGTATAGCACGAATTTCAGGTCGGCAAAAAATCTCCTGCCTTTTTCGCGGCTAGCGTCTCTTTTGAGGCATAGGTAGCACTGTTCCTGTTATTTCAAAAGGAATCATTCTGAGTTACAAGCTGGGAATACAAGCAATGAGGAAGGTCGTGCGGGGTCTGATCGGCATACAAAAATAACACCCTCAGATCTTACATAAATCAGCCAAATGTATTCTGAGGATGAGGTAAATGCTCTGCAAAAAGATTAGATCTATCGTATTTCCTACTGGCTCATCGCATCGATTTTCCAGATGCCATCACCACTAACCATCGTTATATGATACACAAATGATTTGTCTGTAACCCCACCAGGAGCGATAGTGCTAGTTGCGATATTCAGCGTACCGGTTGCGCTGGTATTGCTTGTATTAATGATAGTATCAATACATTGAGTGATGCTTTCACCGGACTGATTCCAGGAATTCGCAAAATCATTGGCACTGACCTGGCTTTTCAGATGATCTGTGTAGACATCATATGCCCCCTGGGTATCGCCTGCTCTCAATTGATTACAAAACTGGTCGAGGGCGCTTTTTGGAGTGCCAAAGAGAGTTCTGTCCAGGCTGTTTGTCGGGTTAAACAGGTTAGAACCCTGGCTGAGCAGACTATTAGCGGCCCCTTTAATGGCAGGAAATGCGAAAAACACTCCAGCCCCAATTAACAACAATATTGCAATGGTGATAAGCCCGCTTGCCAAAACACTGGCAGCTGACTTTTGTGTGTGGACCTGGAACTTATTGCCGCCAACGTATTCCTGAGCCTGAAAGCGTTGGTCGTAATGAATGTTGCGCTGCAAGTTGATATCGCCTCCCGCATTATACTGGCGATCAACATGTTGATTTTGTTGATTGTATCGAGACATTAGAATATCCTTTGCGCTATTCCAATAATTTGTACAATCGAGGCTGTTAGAGCACCTGCACTGGCGATACCTTCTACAATTTTCTGTGCTTTTCCCAGGTAATCCAGGATACTTTTTTTATCGGGTTGTGGTTTAGTCGCTTGCTGAAGTGCTTTTGTAATGTGATAGTCTACATCAGTAGAGGCATCTTCATCCAAAATACCTTGCTCGCGAGCCTGGTTTAGCTGTTGTTTGAAAGTTTTCAATAACTCTGTAAAGTTTTTCTCTTTTGACTGCTCTCCAAAATACATGTCGCCAGCAGCATTGTACTGACGGTTTACCTTTTGCCCCTCTTGATGAAATGTCATCACAATGACCCTTTCCTTATCCACAAAAGAGCTATTTTCAACAATAACATGCCTGACTAGAACTAGAAACTTTTATTTACAGTATATATAATCACATCAATAAACGCTAGCAGATTGCAAATTATACCGCCGTTTTTTCGTTTCCGCAGGAAATATTCCTGATTTTTGGGAGGAGATAGCAAGCAAAATAATCAGAGTAAATGTTATGCCTATTTTTATGTATCGGTATACTAAATTCACAGAAATCTGAATCTCAGATTCAAGGCAGAGAATTCATATCTCACATTCATGATGAATTGAGGATGATACGTGTGTGAAGTCTTAAAAGGGTAGAATAGGTGACTCGTGAAATTGGGTGTTTAGGGACAAGGTTGCTTGATTTTGCATGATGCAGCTATTGACAGACGACCTTCATTTTATCAATAATCAAATAGATGATCTTTATTGAAGGTTGTTTCGGGAAGCGACTGCCGCTACTGCCAGCCATCGGAGACCACAACCAACACAAACCAGGCCGGGTAAGCATCGTTGACTCTCTTTTGTGGATGGATGATGCTTAACACGCGTTTAAAATCTATCCTTTTAGCAAGCAGGCAACGTCTCTAGAAGCAAATAGAATTGGGATGCCAGCCGGTCCACACTTGCAAAGTGAATCGGGCAGGAGGAAGATGGAGTGGCTTTCAAAGCGGGACGGGCTGTAAACTGACCATAGAGGTCATAGTTGTCCACAGAGGAAATAAAATATGGATACATATGGATTACACAAATATCCCGGACGACTGTTTATCGTTGAAGGTGTAGACGGCTCCGGGAAAAGCACGCAAATAGCCTTGCTGAGGCAGTGGTTGATCAGCGAAGGCTACCCGGTCTTCTTTAGTGAGTGGAATTCCTCTCAACTTGTAAAAAAGACGACGAGTCGTGGCAAGAAAAAACAGCTTCTAACACCAACAACCTTTAGCCTGATTCATGCAACTGACTTTGCCGACCGAACCGAACATGATATCATCCCACCGTTGAAAGCTGGCGCAATCGTTTTGGCCGATCGCTATATCTATACAGCCTTTGCCCGCGACGCCGCCCGCAACGTCGACCCCAACTGGGTGCGTGAGCTCTACCAGTTTGCCGTCAAACCCACGGTTGCCTTTTACTATCGCGTGCCTCTGGAGATCTCGCTGCGTCGTATTTTAAGCGGTCGGGCCGAATTGAAATACTACGAGGCGGGTATGGACCTTGGCCTGAGCAACGATCCACGCGAGAGCTTCAAATTATTTCAGCAGCGGATCGTCAATGAATATGAGGCTATGACCAGCGAATTTGGTCTGACCGTGATGGATGCGACCCTGCCAATACCTGAGCAGCAGAAGCGGATGAGAGAGCTGATTAAACCGCACCTCAAAGGCATACGTCGGGTGCGTTCTACCTCCCAGGAGCAGGTCTGGTCTACATTGCCGCGTGAAATGCGACCGGTGCTTTCCGAAGTGAAGCAATCCAACGGAAGATGGTAGTTGAGAAGGATGGTAGTGGTATGTTGACCATCGGGAGAGGAAGCCATGACTAAATTAGCTTTTTATGGCATTGACGCGATTCACCTACAGGAGCGTGATGAAGTTCTACCCGGACGGCTGATTGTGCTTGAAGGCACGGATAGCGTCGGAAGAACCACGCAGTTACGCCTGCTACGGCCGTGGTTAGAGAGTATAGGCTACGCCGTTGTCGATACTGAAATGACTAATTCAGAATGGGTTGGTCCTGGTTTGAAAGAAGCCAAAGAGGGCAATACGCTTGGCCCAATCACAATGAACCTCTTTTACGCCACCGACTTTGTTGATCGTTTTGAAAACCAGATCCTACCGGCCTTGCGGGCTGGTTTTGTCGTGATAACCGATCGCTACATCTATTCAATGATTGCACGGGCGATTGTGCGACATGCCGATCGGGGCTGGCTCAATTCTATTTATGGTCTGGCGCTCAAGCCTGACGCCGTCTTTTACCTGCGGGTCGGACTGGAGGAACTGATACCCCGTGTCTTACAAAGTGGCAGCTTTGACTTCTGGGAATCCGGTATGGATATGCACCTGGGTGAAGACCTGTTTGATAGCTTTGCCGTCTATCAGCGTCAGATTATTGAACTGTTTGATCAGATGGCAAAAGAGTATCATTTTCATGTGATTGATGCCAGTCAATCCGTAGAGAAGATTTTTGAACAGCTTAAGAAGAAGACATTGCCGCTACTGCCGCAGGGCGAGGATGTTGTAAACATGATTTGACTTGAGGCAGAGATCCTTGCAATTATTTTGTATAAGCGAAGGAAGACGACGAAGTTAGAACAGGCTCCGACCTTTCAAGACGAAGGGCCGGAGCCGTTTTTGTAAGCCAGGGTTAATCGCGGGCGCGGAAGATTTTCACACGGCGGTGTGGCTCTTTACCGCGACTGCGTGAGATCAAATTGTAACGCGTTGCCATTTGATGCTGCATACGGCGGATGTGGGCATTGGCGGGAGCCAGCTCAGCCGTCGTCAAGTTCTTGCTCAGGACTTGATGGATGGCGTCCTCTGTTTCCAGCATGGCCCGCATCGTTGGGTCATTGCTATTAGGTACGCTGCCAGAGCTGTCCTGCTCTGACTCATCTTCAACGGTCGGAAGCATTTCCGGCACATCGAAGATGTGGGCCAGGGCATGTTGCATTTGAGCGATAGTATTATTCTTCAGAATAATAATCGTCTTGCGATCCTGCTCTGCTTGCTGCAACCGCTCCGGCTGGGTGCGGTAGTAGTTTTTCAGCGTAATAATCGCATCGGCCTCTTTTTCGTTGTTCGTCAGAACGACCGGCAGTTGCAACTGGCGAGCCGACTGATTCAGGCGATCGCGGTTGACACCGAAAGGATAGATGCGCAACGTTTTCAAGGCCTGAGGTTCTGCCTGAGGAGCACGGCGCTCCTCAACTGGCTCTGGCTCGCGAACCGCCACGTTACGAATCTCGACATCGGCCGGAGAGGTTCCGGTTGGTGCCAGCGCTGTGACCTGGCCTCGCCCGCGCAAGCGCTCGCCACCGCCTCCAGGGCCGCGACCATTGGAGGTACCAGATGAAGAACCCACCTGGCGCAGTGAGCTACGCTCAGAGCCGCGTTCGCGTGGACGACTACCGCGATCAAAGGACTCGCTGGGACCCTGGCGGGAGAATCCGCCAAAGCCAGTCACGCCCCATCCGGGCGTTTCCATGCTACCAGCGGCGATGCGGTGCACGCTGACATTGCCAGTATCCTCGTCCTGCATACGCTCCTCGGCTGCGACCGGCTGACCGCGCAGCATGCTGTCAATCGTATCGGCCACATCGCGGTGGACGATGAGTTCCTGCCAGCTTTGCTGTTCGACAACCACATCGAAGGTTGGGGGAGCCTTGCGCTCCAGGATACTTTTCTGGGTCTGGCGACGACGTGCCTCTTCGTCACCCAGCGTGACGGTTTGAATACCACCGATCAGATCGGAAAGTGTCGGGTTCATCATCAGATTCCCGAGCGAGTTACCGTGCGCGGTAGCGACAAGCTGGACGCCGCGCTCTGCGATAGTACGGGCAGCGGCAGCTTCAAGCTCTGTTCCGATTTCATCAATCACGATGACCTGAGGCATATGGTTTTCGACCGCCTCGATCATCACAGCATGTTGTTCCGCAGTACGTGCGACCTGCATACGACGGGCGCGCCCGATACCAGGATGGGGAATATCGCCATCGCCGGCGATCTCATTGGAGGTATCGACGACAACAACGCGTTTGTTAGCCTCGTCTGCCAGGACGCGAGCTATTTCACGCAACAGGGTAGTTTTACCTACACCTGGGCGACCAAGAATCAGGATTGATTGGCCCTGTTCGACAATATCGCGAATAAGTGCAATACTGCCAAGCACCGCTCGACCAATGCGGCACGTCAGGCCGACAATTTTGCCTTTTCGATTCCGCAGTGCGCTGATACGGTGGAGGGTGCGTTCGATACCAGCGCGATTGTCGTCACCAAATTCACCAATACGCTCGGCCACGAAATCGAGGTCGGCGTAGGTGATCGGCTGATTACTTAGGATCACCTCCCCGTCTGGGAACCGGCCCTCGGCGTAACGGCCGAGGTCCATTACGATCTCCAGCAGTTCGCCTCGGTTCTGTAGCCGATTGACCGCGTCGTGGATGCTGGGTGGCAGAGCAGCCAGCAGAGCCTCAAGATCGTCAGTGATCACATGTTGCATAGGCAGTTATTCACCTCATTGTTTGGCGGGAATTGACCGTCCCCAGTCCTTTCACGCCATAGACTACTCTTTGCTCCAGTGCGGGGACAGTTCGGGGCCGTACAGCTAGCAGGGCCATATGGCGAACGAGCACTACCCTGGTCGAGGTATGCTCAAATCCACTGTTACTTAGAGCAGTGATAACACCTGTTTCGTACTCTCGCACCTGGCAATAGACCGGGTGTTCCGGACCATTTGCCAACCTGCTCAAGCCAAATTGTAAAAGTGGTTCAGCGAGTTCAGCGTGTTCGGGGTGAACCATTATCGCGAGCTGGTGTGGGGCTGAACCTGTACCCCGACGTATCCGCAGCCAGCCGCCTAAACGAACGCCCAGATCGCTGATATAGTTCTCGGTCCCATGTGAGAGGAGACCGGGAAGTGGTGTAAGCGACCCGACGTTGAGCTTAGCAAACTCTTCGCTGCTTTCCAGCAGCTCTGCCATCTGGACCCGGTGAGGGGTGACAGCGCGGTAGAGCTGATGTAATCCCCACACATGGTGGCGATTCCAGCGACGTAATGACGGTAAAGTATTTTCTGTCTGTATAGAACCGGACATGCGCACGAAGGTGAGTTCACGCGCAAAGCCTTGAAAGCCGATCCGGTGGAAGAGATCTAATTCTGGAATTTCGTCCTGGACCCTGGCGAATACGCGCAGGATACCATGCATTGAAGCCATTTCCAGGATATATTCAAGTAACGCAGTTACGACATCATCATTGGGGACGTTGCGTTGAGCCATTGAAGCCAGGTACGTGAGGTCCCACATTGTATGTGAAGGGCGTTCGCGAACTTGCGCGAAGCCGAGAATGCGCCAGTGATCTTCGCAGATCCATGTTCGACTGGCGGGGCTGAGCGGGAAGATGTTACGCAGAAGTGGTAACAAAGGCACACGGCTCTCAATCGGCTCGGGCCAGCAGATGAAATTCGCAAATTCATGCTCTTTACTGCGTGCCCGGCTGTCCATTGAGTAGATGATTCCCGGCAGGTCAACATATAGTACCGGTCGTATCATCCAATGCTCCCGCGTGACTTGGGGGAGCCCTTGTTAAAGGGGCGTCCCCTATGCCTTGACGTTTTGAATCATGCGGAGAAAGTAGCGGTGAAAACGTGAGTCGCGTTGACCGTTGATTCCTGGTATTTCAGGATGAAATGCCGTGCCTAGCAGGTTTCCTTCACGGACAGCGACAATTGTGTTATCTTCAAGTGTCGCCAGAACCTCCACTTCGGGTCCGACCGCTTCGATCGAGGGGCCGCGAATGAAAAATGCGTGGAACGGTTCTTCACCTAACGTCGGAACAAACAGATCAGTCTCAAAACTTTCTCGCTGACTACCAAACGCGTTACGACGAACTTTGATATGCATCGAGGCCAACAAGGGCTGGCCAGCCATGGCATTATCCGTCTCTTGTGCCAACAAGATCAGTCCAGCGCAGGTTCCCCAGACAGGGATACCGGCGTGTATCTTTTGTTGTAGCGCTTTGTCCAGTCCATAGATTACCATTAGTTTTCCTATGGCTGTACTTTCGCCACCTGGTATTATTATACCATTTATCTCGTCAAGTTGCTCAGGGAGGCGGATTGCTTTTCCCTCAACGCCCAGATCTGCGAGCATTTTGATGTGTGCTTCAAAATCTCCCTGTAATGCTAATACGCCGATACGTATCTTTGGGTTGCGTGCAGTTTCGGATGTGACCATAGGAATGTTTACCAGCCTCGACGTGCCATCAATGCCTGCTCGGGCAGGGTATCGATATTCAGGCCGACCATTGGCTCACCCAGGTTGCGTGAAACTTCTGCGATGATTTTGGCATCCTCGAAATGAGTGGTTGCCCGTACAATCGCTTTCGCCCGTGCCAGCGGATCGCCAGATTTGAAGATACCGGAGCCAACGAAGACACCCTCAGCGCCCAGACGCATCATCAGGGCTGCATCGGCCGGGGTTGCAACGCCACCGGCTGAGAAGTTGACGACGGGCAGTTTGCCTGTCTTTGCAATTTCGCGAACCAGTTCGTAAGGTGCGCCCAGGTTTTTGGCCTCGGTCATCAGCTCTTCTTCCGGCAGGATCTGTAAGCGACGAATCCCACCCATGATTGTGCGCATATGGCGGACGGCCTCAACAACGTTGCCGGTACCGGCCTCGCCCTTGGTGCGGATCATGGCTGCGCCTTCACCGATGCGGCGTAGGGCCTCGCCCAGATCGCGGGCACCGCAGACGAAAGGAATCGAGAATTCATGCTTGTTGACATGGAAGCTCTCGTCGGCGGGTGTTAGAACCTCTGACTCGTCGATGCAGTCAATTCCGAGGGCCTGAAGGATTTCGGCCTCTACAAAATGGCCGATGCGACATTTTGCCATAACGGGAATCGTGACGGCTTCCTTGATTTGCAGAATCAGTTCGGGATCGCTCATACGCGCAACCCCACCCTGTGCACGAATATCCGCCGGAACACGTTCGAGCGCCATGACTGCCGATGCGCCAGCGTCTTCAGCTATCCGGGCCTGCTCGGCGTTTACAACATCACAGATGACGCCACCTTTGAGCATCTCTGGAAAACTTCGTTTGACTTGAATTGTACCAGTTGTATTTTCCACGACTGATTTGCCTCCTGCCTATGTATAACGTTTGTACCATGATTCTAGCACAAGTCAATCAAGGGCTGCTAGAGCCAATCCCAGTTTTGGAAACCAGCCAGCAAATGAATCCTCCTTTTTAGTGGTGGCGGATCGAAACATATTTCCGCCTGCAAAGCTTACTCATCTATATTCTTTTTGAGGTGAAAAAAGTGGAAGTTTTTGGCAAGCGAATATAATTGGTGGGATTTGGACCACATTGGCTGTAAGATTGGCTGGTACCTATAGAGGGATTGCATCGATCAAACAGAGGAAAAATCTGTCAAGAGCGAGTGGCATGGGAGCTAAAAAGATAAGAAGATTTAAAAAGAGCTCCAACGGTTGCGAGATTAAAAGAGTTCCAGGCTTAGTTTGAGGGCGGTATCGACTTTATGTAGCTCTTCATGGGTGATCGAGCCACGGCGGCGGAGCAAGCGTGATTTCTCAATCGTCATGATCTGCTCGCACTTTACATCGGTGCTGTAGGTCAGACCATTTTCTTCAGAGGGTGCGATGCGGACATGGAGAGGCAGTTCGCGCTCGGTACGGCTCATCGAGGCAACGACGGTTAAAGGATAGTTTAGCGATGCATTACCCCGATCATTTTGAATTATTAAAGCAGGGCGTGTCCCCTGCTGCTCCGCACCACGTCCAGGTGACCAATTAACATCCCAGATCTCACCGCGTCTGGGTTCAGGTAATTGTGAATGTGAATGCGGATCTGGATGTCTGGCATGATGTGAATGGGATTGGGGGCTGGGCGTGGACGGCCTGGCCTCACTACTCATGCAAATATACTTTCGTGGGTGATCTCAATTGTGTCACATCCAGCTTCAAAGCAAAAGCAGGCTTCTTCAAGTGTTTCGGGGAGTGTTCCTAGATATGAATAGGCTTCATCGAGTGAAAGATTGAGGTTGGTGAGGGCAACTTCACGTTTCTGAAGTAGCGCAGATTTGAGTTGCTCGTAATTGTCTCGTCTCATCAATTCCATGATTGTTTCCATAATATCTCCTAGTGAAGACTCTAGCTCCGTTGCCAGTGCATTCAGTTCTGTATGTTGTGGTAAAGGAATCTGTATTGAATTGCGAACGAGGGTCTCATGACTCGGGATGTTGGGCTGACGGATTGCCATGAAATTGTCCTCCAGACTCTTCTGTTAAGCCTCTCCTTGGTCTCTTCTTATTGTAATAAGTCGACACTTAAAAGTCAATAAAAATATTGATGTTCATGATAAATTAGCCCAGAAAGGGAATATTTTTCAGTAAATTTTGTTGATTTTGTTTCTCCCCTGCTAAAATATATGCCTGAGTTTTAAATAATTAATGAGGCACAACTATCCTGCCTCTTGCTACGTAATTAGTTTTGCTCGCACATGCTTGCTGTTTTTAAGTTTTTTAGTCAAAAATCTTTAGGATTTTTCAGAGAAAAGGGATTATTTTATGGCTGATCTACGTCATCAAAAATTAGCGAAAGTACTGGTCCATTATTCGCTGAAGTTACAGCCGGGCGATAAGTTACTGATTACTGCCCACGATTTGGCTGCGCCACTGGTGAAGGAGGTCTATCGGGAAGCAATACGTGCAGGAGCCCATATATCTACAAAAATCTCCCTGGATGGATTAAGCGAGATCAAATATCTTGAAGGAAACGAGGAGCAGCTTACCTATATTTCCGAAGTCGCGAAATTAGAGGTTGAGGAGATAGATGCTGAACTGACTATCTGGTCCAAGCCGAACAGTAAGGATCTTAAAGGGATCGATCCTGCTAAAATAGCTCTGGCGCACAAGGCCAGCGGCGTGCTTTTTAAGCGCTTCCTGGAGCGCCAGGGCAGCGGGAATATGCGTTGGTGTGGGACACTCTTCCCAACCAATGGCTACGCGCAGGATGCCGAGATGTCCTTAAGCCGCTACGAGGATTTTGTGTATGGAGCGGGTTTGCTGGATCTTGATGATCCGGTTGCGGCCTGGCAGCAAGTTCAAGCGGAGCAGCAGCGGGTTGCCGATTTCTTGAATCAGCGCGACGTGATTCGGATCGTGGCACCCGGCACTGATATTACCTATCGGGTAGGAGGGCGAAAATGGATCAATTGTGCCGGGACGGCAAACTTTCCAGATGGAGAGGTCTTCACTGGTCCACACGAAGATTCTGTTAATGGATCGGTGCGTTTCAGCTACCCGGCGGTCTATAACGGCAACTCGGTTGAAGATGTGCATCTGACCTTTAAAGATGGCAAAGTTATCAAGGCCACAGCGGGTCGCGGGAAAGAATTCCTGGACGCGATGCTGGATATGGATAATGGTTCGCGCACGCTTGGTGAAGCAGCTTTTGGCCTGAACTACAACATTAAAGAATTTACTGGCGAGACGCTGTTCGATGAAAAGATTGGTGGAACGATGCACATGGCACTGGGTCAATCAATACCCGAATCGGGCGGAGTAAACGAATCGGCCCTGCACTGGGATATGGTCTGCGATCTGCGTGAGGGCAAAGTCTATGCCGATGGTCAACTGTGCTATGAGCATGGCAAATTCATCTTTTAACGCTTTTGCACACCCAACCTTGCCTGCGCCTACTATCGAATATATACAAGGAGAAGTATCTTGCCTTTTGCTAAAATTAACGGTGGAAGCTTGTATTATGAAACAGCCGGAACGGGTTATCCTTTATTCCTGCTGCACAGCGGGTTGAGCGACCATAGTATGTGGGATCAGCAATGGTCAGTATTTGCGCAACACTACCAGGTGATTCGCTATGATTTTCGTGGTGTAGGAGCCTCTACAATTCCGACTGAGTCCCATTCACATGTTGAGGATCTTCGAGCATTGATGCAGTTCCTGAAGATTGAAAAGGCCTATATGCTGGGGTCCTCCTTTGGAGGCCGTACGGCTGTGGATTTTACGCTTTCATTCCCTGAAATGGTTTCTGCGTTGGTGCTGGCTTCGTCAGGTTTTAGTGGTTCTAATCCTTCCGAGGATACTATCGCACGTTGGGAAGCAATCGATGCGGCCTGGGAGCGTGGCGACAAAGAACTGGCGAACGAATTGGAGATGCAGATGTGGGTGGATGGTCCGCAGCGTACTCCCGAACAGGTTAATCCCGATGTACGTGCTCGTCTCAAAGCGACCAATGCCCGAAATTTCGAGAGTACGAACCAGCCAGGGTTGGGGAAGCCAATAGAGATGGAACAACCAGCAGCCCAAAGGTTAGGAGAGATCAAGGTGCCAACGCTGGTTATTGTGGGAGACAAGGATATATCCGATGTGCAGGAGAATTACAAGCACCTGACGGAAGGGATTTCAGGGGCGCGAGGTCTGGTGATCGAAGGGGTCGCGCATTTCCCCAGCATGGAGCAGCCAGAACTATTTAACCGATTGGTGCTGGAATTCCTGGCATCCGTCAACGTCTAAACACGATGTACGTTGACCTCTAAACACGATTTAAAAGAGAGCCTGCCGCGTTTTAGGATACGGCAGGCTTGTGTTTTAACGGGGAGGGCGATAGCCAAGGTGGCGTGAGATGTCCAGGGCTCGTTGGGCCTCCTGGCTGCGTTTCAGACGTTTGAGGGCGAGAGAAAGGTTGTAGTAAGCCAGACCCCACTGGGGAGCAAGGCGGACGGCCTGTTCAAAGTCCGCCACGGCCTCCTGATTTTTTTTGAGCGAATAGAGAGCATGCCCTTTGTTATGGTACGGTTCAGCCCAGTAGGGCATAAGCTGGATGGCCTTTTCTAGAGCTGGGATGGCCTCGACATAGCGTTCAAGCTCATTGAAAATACTGCCTTTGCCGTTATAGGAAATTCCCAGGCTGGGATCGATCTCCAGGGCACGTTCAAAGGCGCTCAGAGCCTCGCGGTAGCGTTTAAGATTGAGCAAGGCACTTCCACGGCTCTGATGGGCGCTTGCTAGCTTAGGATCGAGTTTAAGCGCGATTTCCAGAACTTGCAAGGCTTCTGACATACGCTGTGACCGGAGTAAGGTCAGCCCTTTGCCATTGTAAGCGGTTGCCAGCGAGGAATCACGGCGCAAAGCCTCATCAAAATTGAAAAGGGCCTCGTTCAAGCGGCCGATTTCAAGTAGCGCCCAGGCCTTCGTGTTAAAGCTGATGGGATTTGAGGGATTCAGGGCAATCGCTCGGTCATAGGCCAGCAGAGCCTCATGTGGACGGTTCATTTGATAGAGGGCAGTGCCAAGATTGTGCTGAGCGACGGGATTGTTGGGGTTTAGACTCAGAGATTGTTCATATGCGGCAATCGCCTCTGGATAGCGCTGAAGCTCATTGAAGATCGTGCCCTTGCTGCTATGGGTGGTGGCCCGGTTGGGATTATAACGCAGCGCCATCTCAAAGGCCGCCAGCGCCTCTGGATAGCGTTTCAGGCTGGCAAGCGCCTGACCTTTTCCATCATAAGCAGTTGCCAGGCCGGGATTATACTGAATCGCTTCCTCGAAGGCTGCCAGCGCCTCTGGATAACGATTGAGGTTCAGGAGGTTGTTGCCTTTGCCGTTATGCGCCACAGCCAGAGTTGGATCTAATTGAAGGGCTTGCTCATTAACTTCCAACGATTGCGTATATTGCTGGAGATGATACAACGCTTGAGCCTTGCCAAGGATTGGCGCGATCAGGGCGGTATCGAGCTGCAGGGCCCGATCGAAGGCTATAATCGCTTCCTGATAAAACTTCAGGTCAAGAAAAACATTGCCCTCATCAATATATTTTTGCGCTGTTTTTGTTGGCGCACTGGGAACGCGGGAGGCCCGAGAATTTGGCGAGCCGGGCACCGGGGCCGATTGCATGACAGTTCCCGTCTCATGGAAGCGCGGGGTGTGGTTGTGTTCCCCCAGAGACATCGGCTTTGAGGCCACCTGAGCCTGGGTGGCGATTATCGTGGGGAGCGAAGGGTCCTGCGAGGATGGTTGGTCGCCTGGCAAAACGGTGGGAGGAAGTGATTGGTTGGTAGGAGGCGGTGCTGGCGTGGAAGGCACGGCGTGGCTTGGATTTTCCTCGGGACGAATGGGACTTTGGAGGGCTTTAATAAAGGCCGCGACGCTGGCATGACGTTCCGAACGTTGCCTGGCAAGGGCTTTTT
>DASSXK010000006.1:0-4541 GCA_035703945.1 Ktedonobacteraceae bacterium
GGAGCCAGGGGAAATCTTTTTATATCCAGAAAGGTTTCTCCTGGCTTTTCTTTGAGGGGAAGCTAAAAAAGGGTCAGGAGAATAGAGGTTTAGGATAGAACCTCACTCTCCTGACCATATTAACGTTTGATATCAGGTAGGTTGTTGTTAGGGTTTGGCAATCGTAACGAAGTAATAGCTAAAGGGATAGCGAAGCCCTTTCCAGTCGGTATCGGCTACCAGGAAGTAATTTCCTGGAGCCAGGCCAGGCGTAATCTGGAAATTCCACTTACATTGGCCCTGGGCATCAGTGGCATGGGTCGCTGGCAAGGTTGGATCGCTGTAGGTTACGCTGTTGGGGAGCTCGTCTGGCAGAGGTTGGGCGAGTGTTCCAACGGACATAAGCGCGGCATAGAGTTTGTTTGCGCTGTCTTTATCGAGAGTGGTGGGGTTTTTGTTTGTTAGCCAGAGACGGCAGGTAATTGTATTAGTTTGGATCGGCTGTTTGGTATCTTTATTGACTGCTTGCACCGTTAATGTGCTTGGGGCAATGGATGAAATCTGAGGACTACCGATGGTTTGTGGTAAACCAAGGTGGGGAAGTTCCGCAACAGCCGTTGCGGTGGGCGTGGGCGTGGCGGTGCTTTTCTGCGTTTTGACCACTGGTACATTTATTTTACTAAGCACGGGGGGTGTGGATGGTGTCTTCTGGTGAGTAAGAGCACCTACGATCATTCCAAAAAATAGGCCAGCGATAGCGAAAAAGACCAGGGCTAAGACAGAGGCTGATTTAATCTTGCCCGTAGATTGTCGGGTATGTAATGGAGCCGCATTCATATGGAATTTACTCTCTTCTGATATCTACGTACGTTTCTTTGCTTTTCATCATAACATAAGCTGCTCCTATTGCTCAGAATGAGACAAAAATATCACCCATATTGGCCCCCCCATCGACCCCTCCCATCAGGAAGATCTACCTACTTGAATTGGGCGTAGTCTTTCTCAGGAGAGCAATGGGTTTGCAGATATATTTGGGGAAAGAATTGTATCGGGGCGATTTTGAGGATTATTGCTTTGTGGTAATATAGTGTCAGTCGGATGAAAAGGCGATACTTTTCAGGAAAGGTTTTATTATGGGCGGATTTCATTTACTTGACCTGGCAATTATTTTATTGATTGGATTGGCGATCCTTGGTCCGAAGGCGCTGATGTCAATTTCTCGCAAAGCAGGCGAGGGGGCGAGTCACGCTAAAGATATGAAGGATAAGTTGATGGCCGAGCTACCAATGGATGAAATATCCCAGGTATCGCAGCATATTCCCCGTATCCCCCAGATTCCAACCAATCCGCAGCAGGCGGTACGGATGTTGCTAACGTCGGAGAAGAAAGCTGCTCAACCGGAGGAGCAGAAGAAAGGTGCCAGCGTTGAGATCCCTGCTGAGAGGACGAGCCAGGAACAGTAAGGTCGCTTGCGTTCCTGGCGCAAGCAAGGCGAAGACATGATCAAGCCGCGATGATTTTTGGTGAAGGAATGGCCCTGCCCTCCTGCTGAGCGACCAATAGCCAGCTATCTATGGCATCTTGCCCCTGCTGAAAAGCCT
The DNA here is from genome assembly GCA_035703945.1 of Ktedonobacteraceae bacterium. GTDB lineage: Bacteria > Chloroflexota > Ktedonobacteria > Ktedonobacterales > Ktedonobacteraceae > DASSXK01. Next base: position 1,581 of record DASSXK010000006.1, read on the forward strand.
CTTCATATGTCTGACCATGGGAAATGCAACCGGGCAGTTCAGGCACACGAACGATAAATATTTTATCGCGATTGTCCCATTGGATGATTATAGAGTAGTGCTTTATGTCCATTTGCTTTCTCCTTGTCTTTGCAATTTATCCAGAATGGCTCGGACTTCTTTGACCTGGTATTGTTTGGCGTCATCACCATCGTTTCCCGAGAGAGTAAGTAGATCTTCTGGAAGGAGGGGATGGCACCATACTGTATGGCTTCCCTTTCCTGGACGGTGAAAGAAACCAGCCTTGCGCCAATATTGTTTTTATTTCTCTAAGTTTTGGTGGCATGTTGTAGTTCTTGACTCCAGAATAACATATTTGCCATAATTATGGCTTTCTTTTCGAGCACTTTTGGGGCTATTGCACTGATCTTGTTTGACATTCATTCAGCATAGCATAATTGGAAATACGTAAAATTAAATATATTGACATGCACGTGGAAGACAAAAAGAGAGCCCCCCATGAAAATGATCGGGAGACTCTCTTTTTATGTATTGTAAACGGGAAGTTTAGGCGTTAGCGGCAACCTTCTCGGTGACTTCGATTTCGATGTCGATTTTGACTTTTTCTTCAACAACGAGACCGCCGGCCTCAAGCGGGGCGCTCCAGTTCAGGCCGAAGTCTTTGCGGTTGATGGTGCCATGAGCTGTCAGGCCCGCACGCTGCATGCCGAAGGCATCTTTCACCTGGCCGGAATATTCGCCGGTGAAGGTGACGGATTTGGTGACGCCATGCATGGTCAGATCGCCGGTTACACGGTACTCTTCGCCGGAGATGGGCTCAACATTGGTGCTCTGGAACGTGACGGTTGGGAACTTCTCAGCATCGAAGAAATCGGCGCTGCGCAGGTGCTGGTCGCGACCCTCATTACCAGTGTTGATGCTGGCGGTTTCAGCCTCAGCAAATACGCGGGAGTTCTGTGGATTCTGCTCATCTATTTCCAACTCGCCTTTGAAAATGGTGAAATTTCCACGAGCGGTGCTAACCATCATGTGTTTGACTGCGAATGCAACGTGTGAATGGACGGAATCAATCTGCCAGGTCATGTTTAAATGCTCCTTGAACTAAGTATTGAATGTAAGCTACTTATAAAAAGTAAGTTTAATGCTTAACTTTCATCATCATAACACCTTAACTTACTTTTGTCAAGGGGCTAACATTAACTTAGCAATTGCAGCGAATTTTTTCATGACATCGTTTGATATGATCTGGCCTGGCCTTTGATGTCTTCCTGGCTGCCCTTTGAGTAGCGGTCTATCTTATACCTGTTGCTTGTTATCGACATCTTCCAATCCCAGTCCCTGAATAGCCTGTTTGCGCAGAAGGTATTTCTGGACTTTGCCACTGGCCGTCATCGGGTAGGCTTCGACAAAGCGGAAATAGCGCGGAATCTTCTGATGGCTGATCTGGTTTTTGCAGTAGTCGCGCAGTTCCGCTTCGGTCAACTCTGTGCCAGATTTGGGGATGACCAGTGCCAGCAGCTCTTCGCCGAAGAATTTATCAGGCACACCGATCACCTGTACATCAGCGACTTTGGGATGACGGATCAGGAACTCCTCGATCTGGCGCGGGTAGATATTCTCGCCGCCACGAATGATCATATCTTTCAACCGACCAACAATCTGCACATAGCCATGCTTGTCCATCGTTGCCAGGTCGCCGCTATGGAGCCAGCCCTGACTGTCGATCGTCTCGGCGGTCTTTTCGGGCATATTGTAATAGCCTTCCATTACCAGGAAGCCCCGGCAGCAGAGCTCACCACGTTCGCCGACGGGTACAGGCTGCCCCGTGGCGGGATCGATGATTTTGATGTCGATATGGGGCAGCGGCTTGCCGACGGTCGAGGATTTTAGCTCAAATGAATCGTCTGGCAGGGTCAGGGTAATGCCCGCGCTGGCCTCGGTTTGGCCGAAAACGATGGCAACATCGGCCCCGATCCGCTCCTTGACCTGCTCCATCAGATAGATAGGGACGCTGGCGGCTCCCGAGATAACCAGCCGGAGGGAGGTAAGATCGTACTTCTCAAAATCGGGGTGTTGCAGGATTGCCAGCAGCATCGTGGGGACGCCACCGAGGGTTGTACAGCGCTCCTGGCTGATAAGCTGCATCGTTCTAAGCGGCTCAAAGGCTAGCAGCGGACACATCGTCATTCCAAAACAGAGCGATCCGAGCGTTGCCAGGACGCAGCCACCAACATGGAAATAGGGCATGACCATACAGCCGCGATCGGTATCAAGCGTGCCCAGGCGCTTCCAGTAGACCAGGGCGTTGTTGAGGATGCCATAGTGCGTGAGCATCGCACCCTTGGGGAAGCCAGTTGTGCCGGAGGTATATTGAATCATGGCGCGATCGTGCGGCTCAACGGTTGCTTGACGTTGGCGTTGGGCCTCGGGGGTAATGGATTGTCCTGCTGCGATCAATTCGCTGTATAATGCTGGTCGCCAGCCGGTGGTATTGGTAATTTCGAGAGGATTCAAGCCAACAAGGCAGGTGTAGCGCAGCCTGGGGAGTTGGGCGCTGCTGACCTCGCCTGGCTGCGAGCCGGGGGTAATCATAGAGGTAACGGCGGCGATGCAATCGTAGTCACGGATACGCGAGAGGAAGAAAAGGGCCGCGACATCGCCCTGCTTGAGAACATATTCCAGCTCGCTGGCCCGATAGGCGGGATTGATTGTGACCAGGACAAGACCGGTTTTGGCGGCGGCCATCTGGAGCAGGAGCCATTCTGGCACATTTGGGGCCCAGACGGCAATATGCTCGCCTTTTTGCAGGCCCAACGAGAGCAGTCCTCGGGCCAGATCATCGGCGCGTTGGCGGTATTCCTGGTAGGTCCAGCGAAAGTCGAGCGCCTTGCCATACTCGGGATAGCAGGTGTAGACGATTGCTTCTTTGGTGGGCAGTTCTGCGGCCCGGCGGTCTAAAAG
>DASSXK010000459.1:0-2329 GCA_035703945.1 Ktedonobacteraceae bacterium
CGCAAATAGCACCGTTAAAAATATATAATCTTGCTTCACATAATTCAGGTTTATCAAAAATATAGAGGTATATGCCAACACCACCAGAAAAGGAAGGTGAGCATGATAAACCAACCAGCTCCCAAGGTAACCGAGAAAGAAACATAAAAATGAGAGGTAAAAGAGGAAGTTTGCTTCATTCTTGGCATCTAAAACTGGAATTACGCCTGTCAGTAACAATGTACGCAGATTCATAAGAAGCGCAGACTGAGGAAGGTGCAGAGCATAGCCTGTAAAATAGAGTGCCAACCAGGAACCTATCAGGAAGGTGAAGATATGCAATGCAGCCTGGGGCAGAGAGCGAATTTTTGCCACGCCAAATCCACAAATCAGTCCAAGCCCGGCACAGACATAGAGCAGCGATGTATGTTCTATCCAATTTGCAGCAACGATTGAAAAAACCACACATCCCATTGCAATAGCAAGCAAGAGACTTACAAACCAGCCCTCAGAAGGCACAAGCTTTGACCAAAACATGTCAGCAGCAGATACCGATGGTTTTGACCGGTGATGGTCAAGTTGTGGACGATATGGAGAATGTGGCTGCGGGCCTGGCGTATTCCCGCGTAAAGGATAAGACGGATCAGCTACACTTGACTTCATTCGTGATTTCCTATCAAGCTGACTATGCAGAGGTCTCTATTTTTTATTACAAGTAATCGCTATTTTATGCTGCAAGCAATAATGCGCTACTATACCTATTCTTATGGCAGTATTCCCTAATTTCAATCGTGTCAATTGGTATAACGACACAGTGGAAGCTTTTGTTACATATTCAATCATCTATAGCCCAATATGTACAGATTACGCAAACATTATTAGACTCTTACTTACCTGATAGCCAGCGACTATTTCGCAAATCTGGATGCGCCAGCCCATTCACCAGGCGCACCAGGGAGCGGGTTTCCTGCCAATCGATGACGCTGATGGTAGCTGGATCAAGAAAAATCCGCAAAGCTGAAGTCTGAGGAATATCCAGGGCCGCCGCTAATAACGTTTTTATTGGACCAACGTGTGAAACGATAACGATTGTTTCAGCGATATGACGCGCTGCCAATGCAGAGACCTCTGTCAGCACACGTTCAGACAGGCGGGCAAAGCTCTCGCCTTCCGGAGGGGCAACCTGCATATCCTTTTCCCAGTGTTGTAGCAGTTCGGCATCCTGGGAACTGCGAGCAAGCACTTCGGCCCGACTTAATCCCTCCCAGGTGCCAAAATTGCACTCGCGTAAAGCTTCTCGAACCTGCACATCAAGAGCAAGAGGGCGAGCAATAGCTTGCGCGGTTTGATAAGCACGCTGGAGAGAACTGCTATAAACGGCTGTCAAAGGCAAAGGTTGCAACGCCTTCGCAAGTTGCAAGGCCTGCTCCTGGCCTTTCTCAGTGAGCAGATCGTCGCGAGCACCCAGGTAGCGAAACTCACGATTAGCAGCCGTTTCGCCATGACGCACAAGCATCAATCGAGTAAAAGCCAAGCTGTTTTTCCTTTCAACTTCTTTCAACAGGCAACCAGATCGCTTGAGGCCCGATAGAGACTTGTTTCTATTTTATCACCTCTGTTTCCAGGTTGGTTCTTCCACAGGCTCGCTGATGTGAATGGAGCGAGCGGAGAAGATGACCGTTAGTCCGCTTTCACTGAAAGAGCACTAAACTGGCTGCACAAACGCTCTGTGCCCAAACCACTAATCAGCATCCGTTCCTTCCTGTTGCTAAGGAATTGCTGCGTCCAGGTGGTAAAGCCACCATCAATCAACTCCAACTCGGTTTCTGTATCATTGGTTGCGTAGATGTGGAAGCATACCCCAGTATAATACCCCCGACCAGTTTTCCGATCTGGATCAAGTTCGCAGAGGATGCCAGGGTGCTGAGCCAGCAAAGGCTTGAACACCTGCTCAGTTAAGGTCTGTTCCCGCTGCCCATCTTCGAGATCCGTGAGAGTGACTCGCACTCGACGAGTCTGGTACCCAAGCTGGGAGACTTCGCGCAACAATCGCACGTAAAAAGCGATGTGCTCAACTAAGCTTGTCGCCTCGAACTGAAAAGAGCCTTCATCCCGTCCTGCGGTGCAGAGTCCCAGCAGACGAAAGTGAGAAAGCACACCTGGAGCGGCTTGATACGCTTGTGCACGTACCACGCGGTGTGAGGCACAGAGGCGTATCTGCTCCCGGCTCTGTGGGTTACGACGCAGAAGAAGACGTCGGCGTGAGGCACATTCGAGTGCGAGCACGTTGGTCACATCAGCTACGACCTCGGTATTGCGGATCGTCGTCACCACTTTGTTCTGATCCACG
>DASSXK010000213.1:0-4782 GCA_035703945.1 Ktedonobacteraceae bacterium
CGACATGTTGTAAACGTACGACGTCGGCATAGATCGGTGGAAAATCGCTTGCCAGATCTGTCTGCACGCTAACCTGGTTATCCTTCGCCATCAATTCCAGATCTTCGATGGCATCGGCCAGCAAGTCATTCAAATCAACGATCTTGCGATTCAACCGAAGCTGTCCCGCATCAATGCGCGACATCAGCAGCACATCCTCCAGCATGGCATAAAGCTGCTCGCTGCCCGCCCGCGCCCTCTGCAAAAACTCTTTCTGCTGCACTGTAATTTCACCGGCCGCTCCCTGTAGAGTGAGATCCAGGTAGCCATTGATAGCATTCAAGGGAGAACGCAGTTCATGCGTGACCATCGAAAGAAAGCCAGCTTTTGTACGCGTGGTATCCTGCGTGGTTGTCGCGTCACGCTGCTGCAAATAATAGTTCTCAAGAGCAAGTGCCGCAATCTGACAGACATGTTCCAGCAGCTCCTGCTCATCGGCAGCCAGTTCTTCAACCCGTTGGACCAGGACAACTGCGTAGAGACGCTCCTTCGAAAGTAGCGGAAAAGCTCCCACAAACATGCGCTCTGGCAAACTGGCAACCTGGACAAGTGGTCGGCGTGCAACCGCCGTACGAGCCACCAGAGAGGTTTCATCATGCAAAGGAATTTCTGGTCGTTGGAAGTCCGTCGTAATATCCACGAGGTCAGCAAGTTCAGAGCCGCTTTCAGTAAATAGCTCCAGGGATGATGTCTTCTCGCGATACAAATAGAGGGAAAGATGCAAAAAGGGGACAAGCTGCTGAACATCATCAACGAAAATCCGACAGAAGAGAGGCAGGTCAGAGCCGCTGGCGAGGTGCCGCGAAAGATTCAGCAGAAGTTGTGATTTTTGTAATGAAAGTTCAGTGCTCATAAGAAAAAAATCAATCCTTTAATGTACAGTAAACCATTCACTTCGCTGACTGAACGCCCTTGAGAAGCCAGCAGCAATGTCGCCAGAAACGATCTACGCTGAAGCTTTCCATCGCTGCCTGCTTGCAAGCGTTCAGTAGGCGCGTGAGCGCCGTTGCGAAGTGTCTTGTAATAGCTAGATAAATATACTCTCTTCTTTATATCGACAAAAAATAAAGATGCTGCATGTAAGAGAGAAATGGGAAGCGATGAAACTTTTATCTTTAAAGTATAGCATCAGGAACGAAATAGTCAGCATTCAGGAGGCAAAAGGCCTATTTTTCGGAAATAGGCCTTTCATTATGAAGCTAAAGTGGCAATGTAAAAACGAAGCGTGCTCCACCGGTTGGCGTATTCTCCGCCCAGATCTTTCCACCATGTCCCTCAATAATTGCCTGCACAATTGCCAGCCCCAATCCACTCCCACCCGTTGAGGATCGACGAGCACTATCCGCCCGATAAAAACGGTCAAAGACGCGTGTCAGTGCATCAGGAGGAATCCCTTCACCGGTGTCAGTTACGAAGACCTGGAGCCAACCAGGATGCGCGATCGCTTCCAACGTCACCGAACCACCTGAAGGTGTATGCCTGATGGCGTTACTACAGAGATTTGAGAAGACACGCGACAACATATCTGAGTCAGCTTGCAGGACCGGCAGATTGTAGGGGATCTGATTGCGTGGTTCAACGTTCGCCCGCTCAAATTCGGGGATCAGGACCGCCAGCACTTCATCCACCAGAACCGCCAGCCGCACAGGTTGGCGCTGTGGCTCGACGGCTCGCGCCTCAACTTTTGCCATCATATGGAGATCTTTAACCAATCGATGCAGACGCATTGTTTCGCGAGCGATAATCCGGCCGGTCGCTTCATAATCCTCGCGACTCTGATTCACACCATCTATCAGCGATTCGCCTAAACCGGCAATCGCCGTCAATGGACTCGCCAGGTCGTGCGTGATATTCATCAGCAGCTCACGCCGCCAGATTTCTTGCTGATGCAGCTCATTAACGTCTTGCTCCAATTGAGACGCCATGTCGTTAAAGGTATGGGCAAGCTCCCCCAGTTCCCCTTTGGCTTTTGTATTGACACGGGCACTGTAATCGCCTTTGGCAAGCACCCGTGCAGTCGTCGTCAGACTACTCAACGGACGCGTGATCGTACGCGCAAAGAGCATGGCTGCCAGAGCTGCGACAGCCGCGACGCCTATTGATAAAAACAGAATGACTTGCTGGACCGTCAAAATAAAATCTGGTGTGGTGTTTTCAGCGGCGGTACGGGGAATCAGCAACAGCACCCCTACAACCTCGCCATCGCTGGCCCCTCTCAGACGAATTGGTTGTACGACAAAAGGCCGTCCGACCGAGCCTGGCCCGGTCACTCCAATTTGATCCGTTTCGGTATTGCCATTCAGGCCCTTATAAATTGCAGCGGCAACTTTTGCCGTATCTCGGTTGTTCGCAGTCGGATCGGCTATATGCAGGATAAAGGCCGATACCCTGCTGGCGCGAGGATTAGCATTCAGGTTTGAAATACTATAAGGATAGACAAGGGCAGGCTTCCGATTATAGACGAGCGCAACAAAATCAGAACTGGCAATCACGCCTCGCCCGGTCGCAATATTTCCAAGCGTCCGGATGGAAGCATTATACAGGTTGGTTGGAACAAAGGTACCCCCTCCGATTCGTTGAGCCAGAGATATAGATGAGGTTTGCAGGCGGTCACGCTGATCCTGCCCGTAATAATAGGAGACGACAAACAAGACCGTGAAGGCCAGCAGTGCTGTGGCAAGCAACGATACCAGGACCGAGCCCAGCGCTAAGCGGCCACGAATACTCTCCCACCAGTGCTGTTTTCGTACAGCCGGCAACCGTGTTGACATCCTTTTCTGCTTCCTCTCGCTCGATGCTCGCTCTTACCTTCTAACCAGACTGTTATTACAAAACACGTCTCAACGGCGCTACTGACGGCCTTTTACAGATTAACGCGCAGAGGACCCGGAGGTACGTGATCCCACTTCAAACTTGTATCCAACGCGCCAGACAGTTTTAATATAGCGTTGATCCAGGTTCGCTTCAACTTTTTTACGGAGTGCGCTGATATGCACATCTACGATATGTCCATCTCCATAGTAATCGTAGCCCCAGATCTTATTCATTAACATTTCTCGCGTAAATACACGCTCAGGAGACTTCGCCATTAGAACGAGAAGATCAAACTCGGTCGGCGTCAAAGCAAGCTCGATACCGTTCGCTTCGACCCGTCGCGCTGGCAGGTCGATCGTAAGACCAGGAAAGCGTAGATAGTCTTCAGAAGCTGCGTGAGCCGCTCCATTTGCGGCATGAGAAGAACGCTCATCGATTCGCCGCAGAATCGCCCGGACCCGACTGACCAACTCGCGAGGACTGAATGGCTTGACCAGATAATCATCTGCGCCACCATCCAAACCCTTGATACGATCTTCTTCATCACCTCGGGCCGTAAGCATCAAAATCGGTGTTTTGGACCACTCGCGAATCCGCCTGCATACCTCGAAACCATCGATCGCCGGCAACATAATATCCAGTAGAACCAGATCAGGATGTTCGCGAGCATGTAAAGCCAGCCCATCTGCTCCATCCCTGGCAACGACCACGTCGTAACCCGCATCTTTGAGATACAGATTCAGCAGATGAACGATACCTTCTTCATCTTCAATAACCAGAATTTTTTGTGACATGCTTGCTCACCTCTCCAATTCGTGTGCAATTAGCTTATACATAAATTCGGAGTTTCGCAACACCTCGACCAGCCATCCAGCTAATCTTGAGCAAATCTTGACCTTTATCTCATAGTTTCTATATTTCTCGGTACTACAATACCAATGTCACCACGAGAAATGACGGTATAATTCAAATATCATCAAAAGGATTTGAGACGAAGAATCTCAAGGAGTTTATAATGAAAAAGAAAAATATTCTGGTAGTTTTAGGGGCAGCGGCGGTATTGGTCGTATGTGTCTTGATCGGGGCTTTCTTTGCAGGCCCTTTGATGGCATCGGCAAACAGTAGTAACACAACTGTCACACCGCCCGCTAAAGGGAAAGTCAATCCCTATTGTGTGCAATACAATAAGGATCTTGCAGGTCGCTTGAATGTCTCAACCGACACTCTGAGCAAAGACCAGATCGCTGCCCGTAACGACATCATTGATCAGCGCGTCAAAGATGGCAAACTGACACAGGCTCAGGCCGACAAGCTGAAACAGAAGCTTGCGAACGCACAGGCCTGCACAATAGCTGCTCATCCCAGGAATGCATCTATCCTGCTGAAAAGATTCCGCCAGGATGTTCTGATGAGTGTATCGAACACCTTGAATCTGACCCCGGCTCAATTAAAGCAGCAGATCCAGTCTGGCAAGAGCATCGCTGACATTGCCAATACCCGGCATGTTTCTCTGGCAACCGTTCGCAGCAACATCATCACCGCGATTCAAAACGATCTGAACACAGCGGTTAAGAACGGCACGCTCACGCAGCAGCAGGAAACAAAAATCCAGACCTTCTTGAAGAACCATTCACAGTTCCTGGATAAATTTCTGAATGCCCATCACACAGCGAAAGCGACTGCCACATCCAAATAACCAGGATCGGCGAGTGAGAGACAAGCAAACTAATTCGTCACCCTCCTCCAGTCCCTTCCTGTAGCGAAAGAGCCGGCCCGGGTCAAACCGTGTCGGCTCTTTTTTGTCTGCTACTTATAGAATGAAAATTAAAAGAAGAGCCAACCCAGGTAACACTGGATCGGCTCTTCTTTTAATCGTTGCTCTATTCTCAGATTAGAGGTCAGGCAACAGTGACAGGCAACTGGCTGTTG
>DASSXK010000303.1:0-4511 GCA_035703945.1 Ktedonobacteraceae bacterium
GGTGTTGGCGTCGAAGTCGATGTAGGCGTCGGCGTGGGGGTCGACGATCCACTCAGCACCTCGATACCATTGATCTGAGCATTATCTTTGACGGTGGTAAACTGGATGGTGATCTTGCCGCTGCCATCGGCCGTGGCGTTGAACTGCTCAACAACCGCAATGTAGGCCCCTCCGGCTGTCGCAAAAATATCAAAGTTGCTCAATACCTGGCTACTGTTGATCGTGACGTTAAAGGTGCGCTTACCTGAGGCCGTCCAATAGGTCTCCGCAAAGTGCAGCCGCACCGTGTAGGAGGCGTTGGCCGTCAAGCCGGGAATGGTGTAGGTAACATTGCCATAACGATTCGACTGGTAGACAGCCTGGGGAGCAGGATTGCTCACCCCACTGGTCGTAATGGCGTGGGTCGTGGAGGCCGTTGTTCCACCCGCGTAGTCTGTATCGGCAACGAAGGGGCTAACGGCTGACCCGCCAGCGTTGATTTGCACGTTCCCCGCTGCGTAAACAGGCGAGGAATGACGGGTGAAGAGCGGAATGGCTGCGAGGAGTCCAACGATACAACAGAACAGTGTAATCAGCCTGATCAGTCTTTGAACAGGTTTCTGGGGCGCCAGAGCACGGCGAGGGCTTGCGTCCATAGCATCTCCTTGCTGGTTTTGAACACCTGGATCACGACGTACAATTGCTCGCACGAAAACATTCTCTTTGCGAATCGAAATTCATTCGCGAAGAGATGGCCGGAGAGAAAGAGAAACCTCAGGCCTGAGCAAAGCTCTCTGCTTGCCTGAGAGGAAGATTTGATGGAGAAAAGGCCGCCGATAAACGAGGTCAGACTTCAAAGAGAAAGAGGAGGAAGACATGAGGGTATTTCCTTCCTGAGCCGAAGGAGTGACGTTCCTTGATATTTTGCCATTAAAGCACGCATCATTGCGGGAAATCTGGATCAAAGCATGGCACCGCTGATCTTTTCGAGCGTTTACAACATCAATCGAAGTTGTTGTTATTACAAATATAATGAATTTTCCATAAATTGTCAAACAGTACACGCGAAACAGGCGGAATTGTCATTATCGAAGCTCAGTAACCAGCCCAGATTCCCTTTATTGACACGTTGCAGCAAAATCTTCTATACTAGTACCGATTCTATAATTCTCGCTATTTTCTAAAAGGAGCGTTTTTACATGTCTTCTTCACGGAAATCACTAGCAGAATTGCTCGATGAAATTGAGCGGCTGGTTCTTGCGAATCAGATGAAAGAAGCCTCTGATTTAGTAGAGCAGCTTTTACGCTTTAAACCGAAGAATATTGAATTATTGAATTTTAAAGCTGGTATACTGGCAGCTCAAAATCAGCATCAGGAAGCACTCGCAGTCCTGGACGACATCATCAAGATTGACCCCACCTTTGCGGAGATATATTCTAATCGGGGCAAGGCCCTGTATCATCTTGGACAATACAAGGCAGCACTGGCTTCCTTTGATCGTGCGATTAAGCTGAATGCAACCTTTGCACCGGCCTATAGCGGTAAAGCTGCCTCACTTCGGATGCTCAACCGGCTAAAAGAGGCAAGCTGGTGCTCTGATCAGGCCTTGCGCTTCAATCCTCTGGATTCTCTAGCCTTTTATGAGAAAGGCAAAGTCTTGCAATTGCGTGAACGCTATGCTGAGGCAATTGAAGCGTTCGCTCAGGTTATTAAGCTTGAGCCAGAAAATGCTCAGGCTTGTTACGATCAAGCCTGGTGTTATGCAGCTTGTAAGCAACATGAGAACGCCATCGCAGCGTACGATCAGGCTATTCAACGCGACCCGACTTTTGAGGCAGCATATCATAATAAAGGGACCAGTCTTTTTATCCTCGAGCGAGTCACAGATGCTCTGGAAGCGTTTGAACAGGCCTTGCAATTGGACCCAATGGACAGTTTTGCACATAACGCTAAAGCGCTTGCATTGGTAGCGCTTCATCGGTATGAAGAGGCGCTGGCCGCTATCGATCAGGCAATTCTCCTGGCACCAAATAATGAGTCTATGTATCGCAATAAAGCAGGCATTTTGCAAAATCTTAATCGAAAAGATGAAGCACAGTACTACTCACACAATGCAAAAAAACTTGCAAGGAGCCGGATGAATTAGTTTCCAGTAAATATGCTTGATTTCTTCCCTTTTAAATTCAAAGGGGCTTTTTTAAGTTCACCTTTTCCTGCTCAACACATCTCCAACAATAAATATATAATTCACCCCCAAAATTCAGCCAGAAACTCTTGACCTTCACAGTGTGTGAAGGTTGTATATTTTTATTAATACATCACAACGCAATATCACAGGACAAGGAACTCACGCGATGCTTAAAATCACTGAATTTTCGCATCTGGCACACATCTCCGGGCGGATGCTGCGCTACTATGATGAACGCGGACTGCTTAAACCAGCCTTCGTCGATCCCTCGACGGGCTATCGTTACTATACGCTTGAGCAGCTTCCACGCTTTAATCGCCTGCAAGCTCTCAAGGATCTGGGCTTCACGCTTGAGCAGATTGGGCCTTTGCTCGATCAAAATCTCTCGCTTGCCGAACTGAGGGGAATGCTCCTGCTGAAACAGGCCGAGACACAACAGAACATTCAAATGGAGCAGATGCGCCTGGCACGCATCGAAGCCAATCTGAAGCGCATCGAGCAGGAAGATGAACCATCGCACTATGAGGTCGTCCTTAAAGATGTGCCTCCTCTATTGGTAGCCTGCACATCAGGTTATCTGCCCGATGAGGACAAGATTGCCACCGAGGTCTTTGGACTTTTTGGGAGGATTGTGAATGAACTTTCACTTTCCGCTCAGACTGAACATATAGGCCAGCCCTGGTTCTTACTCTGGTCGAATATGAACAGCCAGTTCCAGGATATGCAGGTTGAGGCGGCAATTCCTCTCAACTCGCCGCTTTCCAAAACGATGTCTCTCCAGATTGCAGATCTGCCCCATGTACCCACGATGGCTTGCACACTGCATCAGGGGAGCTATCGCGACATGCCGCAGGCGATTCAAGCCTTGTATCGCTGGGCTGAGGCCAATGGATACTACGCCTGTGGTCTTGGACGCGAGGTCTTTTTGCAGGGAGGACCGGAGATGGATAATCCTTCCTACGTCACGGAGCTTCAGTTGCCACTCACCACAAACAGGGCTGAGGCGCTGTCTTTTCAAAATGTAATGCTAACTCAGTAGAAACAAGTTCGCTGTTACGCTTCGTCTTTTCACAGGGTACATTCTTTTCACAGAATGGAAGGAGACCGCTATGTCTACGCTTGCTGTTCACAACGCTTTTCGAGAAGTCTCGCTGCCTCAGGGAACCGTTCGCTATTCTGACCAGGGGAGCGGCCCCACGCTGGTCTTCATTCATGGCCTGCTGGCAAACAGCCAGGTCTGGAGTCCCCTGATCTCTCAGCTTCAGACTCGCTTCCGTTGTCTCGCGCCCGATCTTCCGCTGGGAGCGCATCAGATTCAATTAAACGCAAGCGTTGATCTGACGCCCAACGGGATTGCCCAACTTATCGCGGATTTTCTGGTCACACTCGATCTCCACGAAGTGACGTTAATTGGCAATGATACCGGCGGGGCGCTTTGTCAACTGCTAATTGCCCGGCATCCAGAGCGCATCAGCCGTCTTGTTCTGACCAATTGCGATGCCTTCGAGCAATTTTTCCCGCCCCTGGTCAGCCCATTTCACTATGGAGCACAACTGCTTGGCATCCAGTTCGCCAATCTGCTGGCCGAGCTACTCCGTACACGTTGGGGGCAACGCCGATTTACAGTGTTCTTAACCCATCGCCGCCTCAGCGAAGCGGAGCTCGACGCCTTTTTCAACCCGCTACTGCATCTTTCCTTTGTGCGCCGCGATATGACGCGCTTCTTGCGAGCCGTCTCCAAACGCTCAACGCTGGAAGCTGCGAAGACCTTCTCGCGCTTTCACCAGCCAGTCCTGCTGGTCTGGGGCAAGAAAGATCCTTTTTTCTCGCTGCGCCTGGCTAAGCGTCTCCAGCAAGCATTCCCCAATGCCCGCTTGATTCAGCTTGCCAATTCACGCGCCTTTGTGCAACTTGATCAACCAGAGGCACTTGCTCAACATATTGTGGAATTCGTCCCTGTTCCCTGAGGCAGAAAATAGAGGTGCGGGGCATAAATCAAGCGAATGGCACCAGGGTTCGGCAAGCACACCAGGAGGTTCATCATACCAAAAGTGTTGTAACTGCCACCCTCGTGCCATTCCAGGACATCATACACCATCCCATCTGATCAATATAAGTAAATTATGTATCATCAGGCAACTATCAATAAATACAACAATTAGATTCACAAAACGCAAAGGCTTGACTTTTTCGCAGGCGAGTAAGTATACTTTTGGAAGAGGTTGCAATTCACTGCCGCAACTTCCCCCATCAAGACCTGCGTAAAAATCCCCACGTCTCCGCTGGTCCTCATCCTCTGCTTGTCAAAGCACCACCCTCTGGAGGTCTGTCCCATGTCCGATC
>DASSXK010000358.1:0-4211 GCA_035703945.1 Ktedonobacteraceae bacterium
GTTGGACCGTATTATCTGACGGCCCTGATCGCGATGATAGGTCCGGTCAAACGCGTTACAGCCTCAATGCAAACGACCTTTCCCGAGCGAACTGTGACAAGTCAGGCCAATTTTGGCAAAAAGATTCCAGTCAATACACCAACCCATCTGGCTGGCAACATGGAATTCGCCAACGGCGCGATCGCTACGATCATGACCAGTTTTGACATCTGGCACCATCGTCTGCCCTTTATGGAGATCTATGGGACAGAGGGCACAATCATTACGCCTGATCCCAACCGTTTCGATGGACAGGTTTTAATTCGTCAGAAAAAGGACGAAAGCTGGCGTGAAATCCCACTCTCCTTTGACGCCGCCGCTAATTCGCGGGGACTGGGCATCGCGGATATGGTGGATGCGATAAGCACTGGTCGTCAACATCGAGCTAATGGAGAGATGGCCTTCCATGTCCTCGATATTATGGAATCCTTTATGCAAGCCGCAACCGAAGGACGCCATATCACGTTGGGCAGCACCTGCACGCAGCCAGCACCCTTGCATCCAGGCATACAGCCCTGGGAGAGAGAGGCCAGCAAGTAAGAACTGATAGGCTATAATTACGAAATACCGCTTGTGTCAAAACTGTTTGTTTCTTTCTCATATGAAAGGCGGATAGGTATGTCTCAAATTAAAGGGCCTGCTCTGTTCCTGGCTCAATTTGCGCAGGATGTTCCCCCCTATAACAACCTGGAAAACATCACCCGTTGGGCGAAAGATCTGGGCTTTATCGGCGTACAGCTTCCCGCAGACGATGCACGCTTCATCGACCTGGATAAAGCCGCCGAATCCAAACAATACTGCGATGACCTCAAGGGCCAGTGCAACGGGCTGGAGATCACTGAACTCGCGACCCACCTGATCGGCCAACTCGTCGCAGTCCATCCAGCCTATGATATTCAGTTCGATGGCTTCGCCCCCGAAGAGCTACACGGCCATCCTCAGGAGCGTACGGAGTGGGCAAAGGCCCAGATGATTAAAGCCATGAAAGCCTCAAGGAACCTGGGCATTTCGGTCATGCCAACCTTTTCGGGGGCACTGCTCTGGCATACGCTCTATCCCTTCCCACAGCGTCCGGAAGGCCTGGTGGAACTGGGATTTCAGGAGCTAGCGAAGCGCTGGCAGCCGCTTCTGGATGCGGCTGAAGAGCATGGCATCGATCTGGCTTACGAGATCCATCCAAGCGAAGACCTGCACGATGGTGTGACCTTTGAACGCTTCCTGGCGGCGACGGGCAATCATCCACGTGTGCATATTTTGTATGATCCCTCCCATTTTGTATTGCAATGCATGGATTATCTTGGCTACATTGACTGCTATAAGGAACATATCAAAGCCTTTCACGTCAAGGATGCTGAATACCGTCCCTCGCCACGTTCAGGTGTCTATGGCGGTTATCAGGAATGGAAAGATCGGCCAGGGCGCTTCCGCAGTGCGGGCGATGGGCAGGTTGACTTCAAACAGGTTTTCTCGAAGCTCACGCAGTATGGCTACAATAGCTGGGCCGTGCTGGAATGGGAGTGCTGCATCAAGGACTCCGTGCAGGGCGCACGCGAGGGGGCAGCCTTTATCAGCAGCATGCTGATCGACGTTCCCACCAGGGCTTTTGATGATTTCGTTGGGGGTCAGCAGGATACCGAAACCAACTACCGTATACTGGGGATGAAGCAATGAGGCAGGATATTCGCACGCGAAAACTCCGCGCCGGGATCGTCGGTGGTGGTCCCGGCTCGTTTATCGGGGCCGTCCATAGGATCGCAACCGAGCTGGACGGACAGGCTGAAGTCGTAACAGGAGCAATGTCTTCTGATCCACAACGGGCCGCAGCATCTGCTCAGGCCTGGTATCTGGAACGCTCCTATCCAAGCTACGAGGAGATGGCGCGGACCGAAGCTGGTCGGCCCGATGGGATCGATTTTGTGATGGTGACGGTCCCCAACCACCTGCACTATCCCATAGCTAAAACCTTCCTGGAACAGGGAATTCACGTCGTCTGCGAGAAGCCAATGACCTTCAACGTAGCTGAGGCTCAGGAGCTTATCAAGCTCGTCGAGCAGAAAAAGCTGGTCTTCGCGCTCTCCCACACCTACACCGGCTACCCAACGGTGCAACATGCTCGCCAGCTTGTTCAGAGCGGCACACTTGGCACAATCCGAAAAGCGATCGTAACATACGTTCAGGACTGGCTGATGGAGCCTGTAGAGCAAGCAGGCAACAAACAGGCATCGTGGCGAACTGATCCAGGCAAGTCTGGCATTGCTGGAAGCGTTGGGGATATCGGAACCCATGCCGCGAACCTGTTGGAGTTTATCTCAGGCGTAAACATCAGCGCGGTCTGTGCTGACCTGACCAGCTTTATCGAGGGCCGCCGCCTGGATGACGATGCCAATATGCTGCTGCGCCTGGAAAATGGCGGCAAAGGTGTCCTGACCTGCTCGCAGATCGCGGCGGGAGAGGAAAATAGCCTGAGCATTCGTCTCTACGGCACAAAAGCTGGCCTGGAATGGCATCAAATGGAGCCTAACACGCTCATCCTTATGCACCCCGGCCAACCCCGCCAGATCCTGCGAACGGGCATGCCCTATATGAGCGAGGAAGCGAAAGCTGGTACGCGCCTGCCTGCGGGACATCCTGAAGGGTACCTTGAAGCCTTTGCCAATATCTATCGCAAGGCGATCGCCGACATACGACGCGTTGAGTCCGGCGAAGCCGCCATTGGAGGCTACCCCACTGTCTATGATGGGCTGCGTGGGATGCAATTTATCACCAAAGTCGTTGAAAGTTCCCAAAAAGGGAGCATCTGGACCAACCTCTAAGGTTTGCTATGACTTCATCGCATCTTCTCCGAAGGCTGCTAATGAAGCCATTTTTAAATAGTTGAATCCCAGGCAGAAAACAACAGAAGTAGTGCTACAGTGCCAGTGCAAACTTATCCCTGTAGCACCTTCCTCGATTTTCCTCGATTGAAGATATGCCTGTTTATCCTCCGTATGAATGTTTTTATGATCACTGTCATTTTTTAAATATCGACTAAAAGTACTATAAGCCTGTGCAACATCTTCCCTGGGATTTATGCTACATACATACATGTAATCAACATTTGACCTCCGCTTACAATTCAAATGCATCTAGCTTATAACTACCACTATTTCTTTTGACCTCTTGATTGCGATATTGTTACTTGATTGCGATATTGTTAAAGGAATACCACATATGAAATTGGAACATACCCGCTGGCACAACACAGGCTGGGAGCCAATTGCCCCAGGTCAGCTACGCGATGCGCAACTGGTATTATTGTTTGGTAGCCCTTTCCTTCTGAAACAACGTGGTCTTTTGCAGTCACTCCAACAGGCATATCCCTACGCTCATCTCCTCGGCTGCTCAACGGCCGGTGAAATTTCTGATATCGAGGTGCTCGACAACTCACTGGTATCAACTGCGATCAAGTTTGAACATACAAAACTGCACGGGGTACGTATCAAGCCCCGGAAGGGTATGAGCGACCTTGAGGCCGGTGAACTTCTGGCAAAAGAACTTGATAAGCCCGATCTCGTGCATGTTTTCGTCCTCTCCCGTGGCGTAGATATTAATGGGAGCGCCCTGGTAGCCGGTCTGACCCAGTATCTGCCCCCTCATGTGACGATTACAGGTGGACTCTCAGGCGACGGCGACCGCTTTCAAGAGACGGTGGTCCTCTGGGAAGGACAGCCGGAAACAGAGAGTATCACGATTCTTGGCTTCTATAGCAAGCAATTAGAAGTAGGTTACGGCTCCTTAGGAGGCTGGGAGACCTTTGGACCCAGGCGGTTTATTACACGTTCAGCCGGCAACGTGCTTTACGAGTTGGACGGTAAAATGGCCCTTTCACTCTATAAAGCCTATCTTGGCGATCACGCCCGTGGTCTACCAGCCACGGGACTGCTCTTCCCTCTCTGCCTGCTCCCCCCGGATAGTCCCGAACCGGTCGTACGGACAATTCTATCGGTCGATGAGGACGAGCAAAGCATTACCTTTGCTGGCGATATGCCAATGGGAATGGAGACCCGCTTTATGCGCGCGGACTTCGAGCACCTGATCGGGGGAGCAATGAGTGCCGCCCGAACAAGTTCTCAGGCAATACACTCGGCACCTGACCTGGCAATCCTGATCAGTTGTGTGGGAAGAAAACTCGT
>DASSXK010000462.1:0-6236 GCA_035703945.1 Ktedonobacteraceae bacterium
AATGCCGTTCAGCATACTGAAAAACCTTATTCCTTGCGCATTTCCAGGGGCTTAATCCTGAAAAGACACTTCGCAACGGCGCTCACGCGCCTCCTGAACGCTTGAGAAGCAGGCAAATTTGGAAGCGCCCAACTTAAGCGGTGTTGGTGCTCATTATGTCGGCTTTTCAAGCACGTTCAGTCAGCGAATTGAGCGGCTACTTATTGAAAGACACTTCGCAACGGCGCTCCCGCGCCTACTGAACGCTTAAGAAGCAGGCAGTTTTATAGATGCCTCGCACATAGTGTGGTGCTGGCAATGATACTGCTGGCTTTTCAAGCGCGTTCAGTCAGCGAATTGAGCGGCTTAGCGTATAAAAAAAGCTGAGCTGATCAAGATGATAGCGGCCACGACAAAGACGATGGTTGTAATGAGAATGAGCTGGACTGATCTGGATCGGTTCAGCCCTCCACGTTCGGCGTAGGCTTCTTCAACCTCATCGGCGTAGTCGCGATGCTGTTGTTGCCCATGTTCGAACGCCCCTTTGCGTAGCAGAAGCTGCTCCACCATCTGGTATTCAGGTACGGCTGTTGCTTGCTGGCCATACTGATTTTCCAATTCTACCAGATGTGCAAAGAGTTCGTCACTGTTGGCTTGAGCATAAGGATCAAACTGATCGTGCCACCAGGTAAGCGGGCAATACTCAAAGTCTGCGAGCTCGCTGGCGGTATAGAGCCGTTGCTGCTGATGTTCTAACATACCGTTTCTGTCTGTTTCTGTCTATAATTCTTTATGCTCTTGACTATCAATTCTACTTGCTTGAAGCAATAAGCGTGACAAAAGAGATTACTCAACTATTCCTTGAGCGGAAACGGATTCAGTTATACCTGCCAGACCGAGCGTGTCAGCAGTCATAGACATGGCTTGAATAACATTGGCAATATGCTCGTTTAAGTCGATTTCCAGCTCCTCGGCTCCTTTTACAAGATCCTCGCGATGTACGCCAGCGGCGAAGCCCTTCGACTTCATCTTTTTGCGGACAGAAGAGACTTCCAGGCCGAGAATGCTTTTGTTTGGACGGACAAGCGCCGTTGCTGTGATCATTCCTGTTACCTCGTCACAGGCGAAGAGGGCGCGGGCCAGCAGCGTGTTGCGAGGATGGGTTTCGATGTTCAGGTCATTATGTGCCAGAATGGCATAGGTAATCTCTTCTGGATAACCGTGCTCGGTGAGCCAGCGGGCGGAGACCTGGGTATGCTCGTGCAGGTCGGGATATTCCTCATAATCGCTGTCATGGAGCAAGCCAGTCATTGCCCAGATTTCTTCATTCTCGCCATACTTGCGGGCGTAGAAGCGCATTGCTGCTTCCACCGAAAGCATATGTTTCTGCAAATTTTCATTTTTGACATGGCTGATCATCAGTTGGTAAGCATCATCACGGGTCGGCATACGACAATCCTTCTCCAGCTACGTAAACAAACAATCTATTGCGTCTAATATCCGATATTATAAAGCATGCCTGAGCAGACGTCGAGATACAGGGGTATTCATGTTATAAAACTATTTTTTGATACAGCCGGCATGTGAGATTTTGTCACTTGTTTATATTTTTTATAGAGAGACTATCTGAATTCAGGAGGATTTTCAAGCTGAAAGTGCTGCCTGAGTGATGTGACCCATTCCCTGAGATATGTAATTTCCACCAGAGGAGGAGGTTAACAAAATTATCGGATTTTGAGATGTCAGGAAAATTGGGTCCTAAAATAGTGCTTTTTGTAGATTTATATGATATGCTTATAAAACGTTGTATGGTGCAGTGTTGCTTGGAGTGGTTTTAGTCTGTTGCATGCCGCGCGATACACGAAAGTTTTTAGGTTTAAGCAAAGACCCTTTAGCACAAAGGAATTGAGAAAGAAAACATGGCATTAGCTGATCAGACCCTGTATTGTCGCGACTGCAATCAGGAATTCTTATTCACTGTTGGCGAACAGGAATTTTACGCAAGTCGAGGTTTAACAAATACTCCAAGCCGCTGTCCTGCCTGCCGCGCTGCTCGTAAAGCCCAAAATGGTGGTGGATATAATCGTGCTGGAGGCCGCAGCAGCGGTCCCCGCGAAGCCCGCCAGATGTACACTGCAACTTGTTCTAGCTGTGGAAATGAGGCTCAAGTGCCTTTCCAGCCACGTGGTGACAAGCCTGTTTACTGTAGCGATTGCTATCAGGCACAGGGTGCAGGGCGCACCGGCGGCAGCAGCAGCAGCCGTGGTGGTAGCAGCCGTGGATCGCGCTGGTAGCCTCTATGAGTGAGGTCAAGGTAAATCCCGGCGACTCGTTTGAACTTGCTCTCAAGCGGTTTAACCGCAAGGTTCAGCAAGCTGGTATCTTATCTGAATCTCGCCGTCGCGCGCGGTATGAGAGTCCACAAGATCGCCGGAAACGCAAGGCAGCCGCTCAGCGCCGTAAACAGCGCCGAGTACGCTAAAATGTAACGGACTAAGTGCAATGGCCCGAGCTTTACAAATATCCAGTAAAGCCTGGGCCATTCACTTTTTGGTTACTACAAGGGAGTCCTGTTCAATCAGGACTCCCTTTTTTGTTTTTACTCCCCTCTGCTTTCGATAGCTTCTAGCATCTCGACCCCCAGACCAGGACCTTCGGGCAAGATAAGTTTTCCATCTTTTACACCGGCCCCCCGGCAGGGATCGTTTGAAATCAGCAGATGTCCATCGAGGTCCGCGTAATCAACGAGGGGGGAGAGCTGCGCCGCTGCGGTGATTGCTAATGAACTTTCGATCATACAACCAAGCATAATTTGCAGATTGTAAGCGCGAGCCACGTGAATCATTTCCAGGGCCTTTCCCAGACCGCCGCACTTCATTAGCTTGATATTTATCCCGTCCACGCAGTCCGCAATTAGTGGAATATCTTTGACCGTTACACAGCTTTCATCTGCGAAGATCGGCACATCAACGTTCTGGCGAATCAGCTTGAGGCCGGCAAGATCCTGGGCCGGAACGGGCTGTTCAACAAACTCAATTCCAAATGATTCAAGTTGCCGGATTTTTCGGATCGCCTCTTTTGGAGTCCAGGCTGTATTGGCATCCAGACGAAGCGTGGCCTGGGAAACTTCACGAATCGCTTTGAGGTTTTCGTAGTCGTGATCCGTTCCAACCTTGATCTTGAAAATTGGATACTCGCGTGCCAGCGTGGCCTTCTGCGCCATCTCTTCCGGGCTGTCAATGCCGAGCGTGAAGGATGTTTGAGGTGCTAGCGAAGCCGAAAGACCCAGCAATTTATAGAGTGGCATACCGGTAATTTTCCCGATCAGATCGTACAGTGCCATATCGACAGCGGCTTTGGCGGATGGATGAAGAGCAATCACTTCATCCAATCGTGCCCGAATTTCTTCAAGTGCGAAAGGATCATCACCCAGCAGGGGAGCGAATTTTTCAAGACAAACCGCAACCGTAGCTGGATTTTCGCCGTAATATTCGTCCGGAGCGGCTTCTCCATAGCCAATATGGCCTATATGGCTGATCTGTACAAAAATATTTGGTGAAGTCAACTGTACATTGCGTGAAATCCGAAATGGTGTCGTAAGTTTGAGCTCAATCTGCTTGAAACTAATCTTCATATTGCTCTCCCTGCTATGTTACTGGTTTAAATATATTTGCTTTGCTTGCGGTGACGACGGCGTAGCCGAACTGCTGGGATCGGATGGCGCTTGCGGCTGCTCTTGCCATTGTTTTGGCCTGCTCAAAGTCAATCTCACCTGGTAGCGTGATTTTTTTGAGTTTTACCAGAAGTTCCGTTCCCAGAAGTTTGGCCTGAATGTCCTTGACTAGCCTGGATAATGCCTCGTCGTGCTGCTCTACAAGCTGTATTGTCAACCCCGCCTCTGAGAGATATTGTACATAGCTTTCAAGTGGTTGGGCGTCTGCAATGCAGGCAATCCAGGCCAGGAGTCCCTGTAAGTCTACCGGCACCTCATCTCTGCGTGTCAGATCGCTCAGGCCGACTTGCCCTCCTGGCAACAGGACACGGGCAAACTCTGCCGCAGCTACCGCTTTGTTAGGGAAGGTGCAGAAGGCACACTCGCAGATAACGGCGTCAAAGCTGCTTGTTTCAACTGGCAATTGCTCGGCGTCCCCCTGCTGGAACGTTACTAGCTGGGAGACGCCTACCTTTTGCGCGGCCAGGTTCGCGCTTTCTACCGCTGCCTGACTATACTCGATACCCAGGACCATGCAGCCGAAACGTTGGGCAAGCTGGATCGCGCTCGTTCCCTGTCCGGCTGCGACATCCAGGACCCGCTGATTGGGACCAAGATGCAGCGTGGCTCCAAGATATTCGGTTAAGGCCGTTCCACCTGGATGGAAGGATTCTCCGAGTAAAAGTTTGGCCCAATCGCTCTGATAGACGTTCGCGCAGCAAGTTTTCAAGCTCTGATCATCAAACTTGCTGACGATCTCAGGCTTGTTACTCATGCTTTGCTCCTTTTATTACCGGGATGGTAACTTGCTTGCCGTTTTGAGAAGCTGATGTAAAAGAGAAATGCAGTGGCTCCGGCTCAAAGGGGACGCCCGCGCGTTTGGCCTGATTGCGCTGACGCTCACGTGCCTGCAATTGTGTACGAGCTTGCTCTCGGTAGCCGACATTATTGTAGGCGCAGAAAGGAATCTGCTTACCGTCGGGCAAAAGGATCTCTTTACAGCACTTCATCAGGTTCTTCTGATTGAAGGTATAGGGGTCCATGAAATCTTGCAACATGATCATAAAGATGTTTTTGGCGAATGCTCCAATATCCAGGCCGCCTGGGAGTTCACAGGCCGCGCAGGAAAGAGCGAACTGTTGGGCGGCCTTGTCTGAGCCAGGAACAGTGGAGGAGGACCATAGCCCTTCAAGCGCGGCCTTGATATCATCTGAAATATCCGGCACGGCGCGATTGGTGATGTAATCCAGATAATCCTCGACATTGAGGATACGTGTCATTGGCAAAACTGTGTCGCCATCGTTGATCACGTAAGTAACGGAGTTGCAGGTGGGGAAGCAACAGGGGACCGGCACAAAGTCCGAAACCAGGAGCTGGCCCGTGGTCTGTTCTTCCAGGGCTCTCAGGATGTCGGGGATAGTCAGGCGCTGCATGGGGTCACTTTCTCCATGGCGGCCAGATTGGAAGGCGGGCTGAAAATTAATGCCCCGGACCGCTGGATGCTTCAGGCCGAAGTTAACGATCGCTCCTACTTCGTGCAAGTTGACAGAAGGATCAACTGCCGGCACCAGGACGACATGGGCTCCAATTTCGGCCAGGCGGTCCAATGCTTTTAGCTTGGTTGGTAAAATATCAGGTTCGCCGCGTAGCACGCGATACGTTTCAGCCTCAAAACCGTCGAATTGGAAATAGACTGAAGGGCGTAGTTCGGCCAGTTGAGCCAGGAATTCATCGTCTTCAGCGATACGTTTGCCATTGGTGTTTATCATTACGTGGCGAATGTTGCGTTTTTTTGCGGCCTTGATCATATCAATGATCTGTGGATGAATGGTTGGCTCGCCCCCGGAGAATTGTACAACTTCGGGATTTCCCTCGGTTTCCACCAGGTGATCCAGAATACCTTCGACCTCTTCAAGTGTCAGGTTAAAGCCCGCGCCAGCGTTGGCGAAGCAGAGTGGGCAGTCCATGTTGCAGGCGCTGTTCACTTCAATGATACCCAGGCAGGCGTGCTGCTGATGGTCGGGACAGAGGCCGCAATCGTGCGGACAACCTTGCTCAATCTCGGTGCTATAGGCCAGCGGGATCGTGCCCGGCTTGTTGAAGCGGGCGGCCGATGTATAGGCCTGAGCATCTGCATAGACCAGCCCTTCAAATACGCCATGTTCGGGACATCGCTTGCGCATGTAGACTTTATTGTTTCGCAAAAGGATATGCGCGTCGATGACCCTGCGGCACTCGGGGCAGATACTACGTGTTAACTCGAAAAATACATAATCAACATCTTTTTTCTGGCGTGCGGGAGGGGTAACTAACACAGATGTTGGGGCGTCAGATGTAGAAACGGTGGATGTTGAAAGATCTGTTTGTTCGGACATTGGTTTCCTTTTTGTGCGGTTACAATAGTATTTTGACCGCTTATAACAGGTACAGATTCATGACGTTTTTTTATAGCAAGGAGGGTCAACTCCTTGCCTGACCGATAAAGCTTTACCCTGCATGATTGGCGCAACTTAGTGAAGTAGGCTATCAGTAAGGCACGTAACTC
>DASSXK010000523.1:0-9539 GCA_035703945.1 Ktedonobacteraceae bacterium
TCTGTGTATTGGTGAAGTTATTGGGTACAATTAAGTGGTGGAGCTGTTTTTATTCAGGAGGGAGAGAGATATGGATCTTCGCGCCAGACAGAAGCCCTTTAAGGAGAGCTATCGCAGCGATCCCGGGGCAGCAAAGATAACACTCAAGGCCAGGGGTAGTCAGACGGATATGCCAATTTCATGTTCAGTCGATCTTGGACGAGCACTCTACCAGGCTGAGGCCCATACAGGTGTGGGTGGTAATGGGACGGCAGCTTGCTCAGGAGATTTGCTGCTGGGAGCATTGGCGGCCTGTGCGCAGATCACCTGCCAGATGGTCGCGACTGCAATGGGTATCGTAACCAAACGGATTGAAGTGACGGTTGAGGGAGATCTGGACCTGCGAGGTACACTTGGGATTTCGAAGGAGGTTCCGGTTGGCTTTGAGGCGATCCGCATACGTTTTGAGATCGACGCTCCCGAGGCAACGAAGGAACAGTTGCAGGCACTACGCGAGAAATCGGAGCAGTATTGCGTTGTGATGCAGACGCTGACTAAACCACCGAAAATAGAGGTGGATTGGGCGAGGGATTTCGTGTAAGGGCGCTGCCCTTACGACCCGGCAGGGGAACCGGTTCCCTTGCACCCCTTTATAATTAAAAGTGGGTCCAGGGAAGCTACGCCTCCCTGGCGGGAGTTTGAGGGCAGCGCCCTCATAGTCTCTTACCCGAAGTATTGCAGATATGGGCGTTGGGCGGTCCACATTTCGTCGAATAGAGAGCTTATTTCGGCGGGAGAGCAGGCGGCGGCAGTAAGTGGATCGAGCATCAGGGCGTAGCGGGCAGCCTCTCTATCGCGCTTGAGCAGGGCATCGCACATCAAGGCATGGACCGACATGTGAGTACGATTAAGACCAGCTAACTGCTCGGGCAATGTTCCAAAGTGGCAGGGCTGGATGCCGTTCTGATCGACCAGACAGGCGACCTCAACACAACCATCGGAGAGATTGTCGATCAGGCCAGTGTTGCGTACATTGCCATAAATGACCGTGGGACGGTGTAGTTCCACAGCTTCAATGATTGAAGAGCCGTATTCATGGCTGCGGGTGAATGGGAAATCGCGGGTGCCAGCCAGCATTTCGCGGATCGAGGCGTCATTTTCTTCGCGCCAGCGGGGCCAGTTGTGAGCATAAAAGCCGGTTTCACCCAGATAGCCAGGGCGACAGTATTGCTCAATTAACGCCGGGCGTTTACGGAAATAGGGGACATACTCTGAAAAGTGGCCGCTACTCTCGGTCACAAAGGCCCCCAGGTAGCGCATCATCTCGAAGCGGACGGGATCGCGCTCGTAGATTTCAGGTGTCAGGGAAAGTTCACGCAAACGGGGGTACATATCCTGTCCCAGGTGGCGCAGCTCTGTAATCCAGGCGTTATGATTGATTCCGGCGCAGCGCCATTCCAGCTCTTCGTAGGGAACGCTCAGGTAGTCTGCCAGTTGTTTGGTTGTGCTTTGCACGCTATGGCAGAGGCCAACCGTACGCATCGTAGTACCGACAAGCGCGACAAGGGTCAGAATCGACATCGGATTGGTGTAATTGAGGACAAGTGCTTGAGGACAAAGTTGCTCGGCATCGTGCAGAATATCCAGCCAGGCCGAACCAGTACGCAGAGCCTTGAAGATTCCGCCCGGCCCGATCGTATCCCCAATGCACTGGTTCACACCATACTTCATTGGAATATCGAAATCGTGAGAGACATTGGCAAGACCCGCGACCTCAATTGTATTGATGATAAAATCGCTGCCGGGCAGCAGATCGCGGCGCTCAGTGGAGGCCCGCACGCTCCAGCGTTTACCGCTGCGGGCGATCAGATGATCAGCAACTTGCTGAGCTAGCTCCAGACGGGTGGTGTCGATGTCAACCAGCGAAAAACTGCCCTCGTTCAGACCTTCAACCAGCAAAATGTCAGTCATAAGCTGGCGAGCGAAAACGGTACTGCCAGCGCCTAGTATCGTAATATTTGGCGTAATATTTGGCATGATTATTCCCCATTCTCGGGCGCAGGCCCTGTCGATTTACGAACAACAAGCCGGGTTGGAATAATTAAAGGAGAAACATCTGTCGCGCCATCAATCAAAGTAATCAGCTTATGTACTGCCTCGCGTCCCATCGCGACCCGATCTTGTTGGATCGTGGTTAGAGGTGGCGACGTATACTGGCAAAACTCAATATCGTCAAAGCCCACCAGCGAAACATCTTCGGGCACTCGCAGCCCTTGCTCGGTCAAAGCACGTAGAATACCGATCGCCATGAAATCGCTGCCCGCAACAACTGCTGTAAAGTCATGACGCTCGGCCAGCAACGTTTTTGCTGCTTCATAAGCCTGCTCGACGTTCCAGCCAGACTGCCGTACCAGACCCGCATCGGATGAGATCCCTGACTGTGCCAGGGTCTGTTGGCCCCCCAGTAAACGTTCGAGACCAGCGAGATCAACAGTCGAGCCGGTAATAAAAGCGATACGCTTATGCCCGAGAGAAAGTAAGTGTTGAACCGCCTGGCCAGCGCCAGCTAAATTATCTGATTTGATATACGTTGCATGGCTTCCCTGCCCCATTTTATCGATGAAGACAGTAGGAATGGAAGACTGAATCAAATTTTGGATACGAGCCTCATTGGCATGAAGCATAATGCACCCTGCGACCCGCCGCGTCTGTAAACTACGAGCATAGTTTTGGACAGGTTTCCCGTAGGTATGTGAAGGGAAGAGCAAGTCATAACCCAATCCGATGGCCTCGCGCTCAATGTTTTCAAGCACACCCAGGTAAAAGTATTGTGATGACTGACTTAGATGTGAGAGAGGATGATCAGAGTTTTCAGGGAAAAGATTTACAGCAATCGTACGTGAATGTTGGCGAACCAGATTTTGCGCAACCACATCGGGCTCGTACCCGAGACTGGCAACAGCCGCGTGAACACGTGCACGTGCTTCTGCGCTCACCCGCGCTGATCCATTAAGAGCCCGTGAGACCGTTGCTCGCGAGACTCCTGCTAAGCGAGCGACCTCTTCGCTCGTAGCCATAGTGAACCTCCTGATCAAAATAGGAAACGTGTTCATTACTATTAGTCAAGTATTGCCAAAGAAGCAGGGCTTTGTCAAGTGTATACGTGTTCATACATCTACTTGACAAGCCTGAAAAAGCATGGTACTGTTATTTTTAGGCTATGTACACGTGTACATAGTGAAACGCAAGGAGGTGCATGTAAGTAGTGAGGCGATCTCATTCGTTTCATGGCCGTATTATTCATGTATTGGACTTGTAGCATTTTTTCCCTCATAAATGCTTTATTTTGATGTGTCATCGTCAAGTCATTATGGCAGTGCGTCTGACCCCAGTTACCAGAAAGCCTGTCCAACGTGCTGCGTTATCTGAAGCGTCCAACAATCCTCGTATCGTTTATCGGCAGTTATGTACATTGCGATGTACGTAACATTTAATACTATCAATACCCCGCCCCGCCAAAGGTTTGCCATTACAAGACACTTCGCAACGACGCTCTCGCGTCTTCTGAACGCTTAGAAAGCAAGCAGCGCTGGAACGCTTCAACCTTGATCGTTTCGAGCACGGTTCATCCTGGCTTCACAAGCGCGTTCAGTCAGCGAAGTGCATGGTTTGCGATGAAAAGCCAATTCGCAATGGAGCTCTCGCGCCTCCTGAATGCTTTGCCAGCAGGTAGTGTCGGAAGCTCACCGTTTGAAGTGGCACTGGCAACAATGCTGCTGGCTTCACAAGCGCATCCAGTCAGCGAATCGAATGGTTTATCGTAATGTAGTCGCGGCAGAGTGCCATTAGATCTCTCAGTTGAAAGGAGAGGTTTTATGATGACTATCAACCGCCGGGAGTTTTTGAAACGAGCGATGGCGCTTGGATTGAGCGCATCGAGCGCGGCTGCGCTTCTGGATGCCTGTGGAGGAGGAGCGTCCTCTTCGGGAAGCGGCCCGGTAACGGTCAATCTGTATCATACCATCCCTGCGGCAACAGAAACATATTGGAAACAAGAGCTTCTTCCTGCCTTTAAGAAGCAGAATCCAGGGATGAATTTTATCTCTTATCAACTTGGTGTGGAAAACGCCGCCTTGATTGCCACCAAGATCAAAGCTGGTGGTGATACAGCGCCTGATATGGCCTGGCTGGCAAGTGGGGAGACCGGAACATATGTACAGGCAGGTATTTTGCCCGATGTTGATGGTTGGCTCAACTCGCATCCCAGCATCAAACAGAATATCTTGCCCTCATTGATCAAGCTTTCGTCTTATCAGGGGAAGGTCTGGAGTTTCCCCTGGATGACAAACAGCACAGCAATGCAGATTAACCTCGATGCTTTTAAAGCGGCCGGAGTGCCTATTCCCTCACAGGACCCCCAGAAGACCTGGACCTGGGATCAGTTCGCGGAAGCCTGCAAGCTCATTTCGCAGAAAGCGGGTATGAAAGGCTTCTTGATGAATAATGGTGGTGCTGGCTGGGATGCCTGGCTTTTCCATGCCTGGCTGGGAAGCAATGGGGGAACATTCCTATCTGACGCTGGCGATCCTGCTTTTAACAACGCGGCTGGGATTGAGACAATGACCTTCCTGCAAAACCTGGTCAAGGACGGTTCCACCGCTTATTCCGCACCGGGCCAGGGGTATGATCCAAGTGGTTGGTATAGTGCCAAGGCAGCTATCATGGCCAATGGTCCCTGGAATTTTCCGGACCTCTCCAAATTCAACAAGTTCAAGTTCACCGTAGTCCCTTATCCGGTCAATAAGCAGCCAGCCACGAACCCCGGCGGAGACCAGCTATTCGTCTTTAATAACAGCCCGGACAAGGTGAAATATTCGTTTGCGTATGCACAGTACATGCTATCAGACGACTTCCAGATAAAATTTAACATCGAATCAGGTAACCTTCCCGTTACCCAAAGCGCAACCGCCAGCGCGACCTATCAGGCCCATCTCAAGCAGTATCCTTTCCTGTACGGCTGGGTGAATAGTGTTCCCTATGGTGTTGCGCGTTCCAGTTTGCCCCAGGCCGGTGATGCAATGACGGCCTTCGGACAGAAGGCCTGGGACCCGATCATCTTGCAGGGAGCGAATGTGCAACAGAGTTTAGCAAATGCGGCATCTGCCGTGAGTGCGCTTAAGCCATAGTGCTATTCCCGGGCTTTTGGGCATGCACATTGCAAGGGAGTGATATGTCCAGGGCTCGGCTCTTTGTAGCGCCAGATCAGACCTTCATCAGGAGTTTGCTATGGAGATAGAACAAACCCGAGCGCGAGTCAAAGTTGGACCCGTGAGCCAAAGACAGCGGAATTGGAAGAAAGTTGTCGAGCAGTTGCAGGCTTTCTCTTTCACTGTGCCTGCCCTGGTGTTGTTAAGTGTTTTCCTCATTTACCCCATTCTTTATGTCGTCTTTCTTAGTTTCCAGCGTGCGAACCTGCTTGGGGGTTCCACATTTGTTGGATTGCAAAACTACAATACGATTTTGTTCCGTGATTCGTCGTTCCTCCAGTCAGTTGGTGTGACTTTGCTCTTTGTCATACTTGCTGTGCCCGCGCAGGTTGGGCTAGGATTGTTTCTGGCGATCTTGCTTGACAGCGAGTTCAGAGGGCGGACGTTCTTTCGGACGGTGTTTTTCATTCCAATGGTGATCTCGTTTGTGGCGGCAGGTATTGTGTTCCAATGGATGTTCTCGACTGGCGCAAATCCGGGTATTTTCCCCCAGTTGTTTACTAATAGTGGACTCACATTTCCTGATTGGCAGCATACAAATGGATTCTGGGCAATGATCATGGTGGTGGTGATGAACACCTGGAAGTCGGTCGGGTTCTCGATGATTCTCTACCTGGCTGGTTTGCAGTCGATCAATCCCGGCTACTATGAGGCCGCCTCGATTGATGGCGTGCGCAATGCCTGGCAGCGATTCCGCTTCATCTCCTGGCCGCTGCTGGTTCCAACGACAACCCTGCTGATTATCACCAACACAATTGGAAGCTTTCAAGCCTTTGTGCCGTTCTTCGTCATGACGAATGGAGGCCCGACAGGAGCAACCACAACGTTGATTTTCTATATTTACAATAATTTTGCGACTCGTACAGGGGTGGCGACGGCAGCGGCAACGCTTTTCCTGCTCGGTGTTCTGGCCATCACGGCCGTTCAACTTCTGGTAACGCGCCGACGCGAAGCGTACTACTAATAGTCTGGAAGGAGATGGATATGAACGAGCAGCGCGTGAGCCTGGTGATCAAATACGTTGTGCTGGTGATTTTCGCCCTGATGTTTCTGTTCCCGTTTGCCTGGATGATCGCGACCTCCCTCAAAACAAATACCGAGGCCCTGACGAATCCAACGGCGTTATTGCCAGCCGTTCCGCAGTGGGGAAATTATCCCGAAGTGATTACCACGTTGAACTTCTGGCGCGAAACGCTTAATTCGCTCATCATGGCCCTGGGTGTGACGCTGGGACAGATTTTGCTAGCCGCGCTGGCTGGCTATGCCTTTGCGCGATTGCCCTTCTTTGGACGGGATGTTCTGTTTATCCTGATTCTGGCGACGTTGATTATTCCCTTTGAAGTGTTATTTGTGCCTTTGTACCTGATGCTTGCCGGTTGGGGAGGCTGGTTGAACACATTTAGCGCCCTGATCGTGCCAAGTCTTGCGAATCCCTTTGCCATTTTTGTCTTCCGCCAGTTCTTTATCACAGTGCCTAAAGAACTGGATGAAGCGGCGATGATCGACGGCGCTGGCTACTATCGCACCTTCTCGCTGGTGATGTTGCCGCTGGCGGGTCCAGCCGTTGCGACCGTCTTCATTCTGACGTTCCTGGCTGAATGGAGCAGTTTGTTGAAGCCGCTGGTCTTTAACTCTTCGCCAGATATGTATACGCTACAGCAGGGATTAGCGATTACGCTTAACCGAGGCGCAGACCTCGTCCCGAACGTTGCGACCTTGATGGCTGGTGTTGTGCTTGCCAGTATTGTGCCTGTCGTTATGTTCCTGCTGGGACAGAAATACTTCGTGCGGAGTGTCGCTTCAACTGGCTTGAAAGGATAGAGGATGACCTTTCTTCCTGAGCAGCATTACATGTGGGATTTCTGGCTGGTGACACCGCAGGAATGGGGGGATGTTGAGGCACTCTATCACCTGTATTATTTACAGGCGCCGCGTACGTTGAGTGATCCAAACGATCGCCATGTTCAGGCGACCGTTGGACATGCCGTTTCGCACGATTTGCGTCAGTGGGTACAGCGTGGAACTGTATTGGAAGCCGGTCAACAAGGTAGCTGGGATGATCGTGCGATCTGGACGGGAAGTGTGACGGTCCGAAACAAACTTGCCTATATGTTCTACACGGGTATCAGTCAGGCCGAACAGGGACCCGTTCAACGGATCGGCCTGGCTATCTCAAACAATCTCGAACATTGGATACGATCACCGGATAATCCACGGCTGGAGGTTGATGCTCGCTGGTATGAGCTTCAGAGCGCAGCACAATTAGAGGCGCAAGCCTGGAGGGACCCCTGTGTTGTGTATTCCTCTGAAGAGCAGGCCTATTATATGTTTCTGACCGCTCGTGTGAAGGAGGGTCCATCGGATGGACGAGGCGTCATTGGTTTAGCTCGCTCTACGGATCTGCTGCGGTGGGAGGTGCTGCCTCCTGTGAGTACACCGGGCGATTTTTCAGAGATGGAAGTTCCGCAGGTCGTTGCTCTAAATGGTCGCTACTACCTGCTTTTCTGCGCGGCCAGACATGCGGCTTCACGGCTGGCAAAGAGTGGAAATACTGCCTGGTATGGCACTCACTATCTGGTGAGCGATAAGCTGACCGGACCGTACTATTCACTCACCGATGAACCGCTTGTGGCTGATGCCGCAGGTACCTTTTACGCGGGTAAACTGGTTCGTGATAAAAGCGGTGCCCTCTTTTTTATGGCCTGGAGGCAATGGGATGCCGGCGGCGTTTTTTATGGCGGCCTGACAGACATCGCTCCGGTGCAAATTTTGTCTGATGGACGTTTACAGGTTGATTCACAACAATTGTAGAACGTTCAGTCCAGATAAATTCTGGGAGAGCGAAAACGCTGGTAGATTTGGATGAGGGTGCAAGCGTGATCATGAACATTTTGGCGCTTGCATCCATTGTTCAGGATGGTCGTGAGGGGTAAAACTGTATATGTACTTTGTGCTATACTCGCGGTAGAGAAGCAGGGCGATAGCCTGGCTCGTGCGGAAAAGATGCCCGGTTGGAGAAATGGCTTTATGTATTTCACTTGCGAATCCTCGCGGTTAGAAGATTATCTTTGTGAGCATGAAGTTGTGAATTTCTCGCATCCGTTGATTGAGGATACGATCTTTCAGTTGCAGACCGAAGGAGAGCCTGAGACTGAATGTGTCAAGAAGAGCTTTGAGTTTGTGCGGGATCGTATCAATCATTCATGGGATATTCAGAGCTCGCAAGTTACCTGCATCGCTTCAGATGTGCTGGCTTACAAAGAGGGATTGTGCTATGCCAAATCGCACCTGCTGGCGGCGATTTTACGTGCCCAGGGAATACCAACTGGATTTTGTTATCAACGCCTGGCACTTGGCGAAACGAGTGAGGAGGGGCATGTGCTCCATGGCTTGAATGCCGTCTATCTCGCCTCCGAAGAGCGATGGATACGTTTGGATGCGCGAGGAAATAAACCAGGCCTACAGGCTGAATTTTCTACGGGAGAAGAGAAAATTGCCTATATTGTGCGACCCGAACTGGCTGAAATTGATTATCCGACGATCTATGCTCGACCTCATCCAGTCGTCGTGAACGCTCTCCAGGAGCAAGATGATTGCCTGCATATCATCTTGCCGGATCACTTGTAAGGGGCAAAATCAGCGTGATGAACAAAGCCCGGCAGGCGAGTATTACAACCCAGCTTTTGGAGGTTGTGGCTGGGGCGGAATCGCTTGCTTGAAAAGCATTCAGCAGGCGCGCGAGAGCCGTTGCAAAGTGGGTTGTCATGGCAAGACATAAAAAAGAGATACAGATGGGAGATTAGCCCCGACTGTATCTCTTTTCTATGCTTCTGATTACAACTGCGACAAGCTACACATACATGTAACTAGCCATCATTTCCCGTTGAGGTCGAGACGCCGCCCTGGATTTGTGGATAAGGAGTATTCGCGCCCTTGATGGCGTGCCAGAGCACCTGGTTCAGTTGATCCATTGGCATTTTGTCCTCCTGTGAGAAGTCCATCTTTGAGGAGGCATTAGCGCCGAAGGAGCTGGCAGTATTTAGCTGAGTGACCGGAATAGTTTCAGGTAGAGCATTATAGGGACTGAGATCGGGTTTACTGCTGAACGAACGCCACATTGGAATCGCGTTGGCATCGTACTGGCTTAATGGGCGTAGACCCAGGATGAGTTCGACCGTGCGAACCATAGCCGAAGTGTCGTACAGCGAATGATCGACATATGCCGATGAGCGAGATGTGTAAGGACTGATCGCGAGCGATTCCGTACGATGGGAATCGACATGATCAGGCCCG
>DASSXK010000516.1:0-4272 GCA_035703945.1 Ktedonobacteraceae bacterium
CCACCCACGCGAAGGTCCTGATTGCCTCTTCAGACGGGACGATTGAGTTGATTCGCCGACATCGTGAAAAGCTTGAAAAGCAGGTCAAAATCGCACTGGCAAAAGAGCCTGCCCTGGGGATCGCGATCGACAAGAACAAAACCCTGGTGATTGCTGCAAGCCTGGGTATCCCCGTGCCGCGTGGAATCCTCGTCCGCAGCGTCAGTGACGTTGAGGCGGCTTTGCGCGAAATCTCCCTTCCCATCGTTATTAAACCCGTGCAGTCTTGGACTGCAAACAGATTGGGACATGTCCGGCTGGCCTCCCGCATGGTGACGACACGAGCCGAAGCCCGGCGTGCCGTTGAGGATCTGACTCGCTTTGGTGGCAAGACGCTTTTCCAACAATTTGTGATGGGCAACAATGAAGCTATCGGTCTGTTCTGCGCAAATGGCGAGATTCTTGCACGCTTTGCGTATCGTATCAAGCGTATGGACCCTCCCCTGGGTGGCACAGACGTGATGGGCCAAAGTATCCCTTTCCCCGAAGATATTGGCGAGATGGCGGAAAATTTAGTCAAACACATTGGCTATGAAGGCTATTGCCTGGTGGAGTTCCGCCGTGATAAGCACGGAACCCCCTACCTGATGGAGATCAATTCTCGGCTCAACGCCGGAATCTCGCATGCGATAGAGGCTGGCATTGATTTCCCCTATATGCTCTATCAATGGGCGATGGGGGAACATATCGAACCTGTAAGAAGCTATCGCACTGGTATCTGGCTGCGCTACCTGAGCGGCGATATTGCGACCACCGCCGCCTCGATCCGGCAACGGGGCCGTCCCGGTGTTCCTTCGCCAACGGAGGCCATTCTGGGTTTCGTAACCTCCTTTTTTGTCCCGACCTACTATGATTCCTTCGATTGGAGCGATCCTTATCCGGTCTATAAATCTATTACTGGCTGGATACGTAACCTGCCTGCACTGATAGGAAGCGCATTTACGACAAATCAAACGGCGGTACCCACCAGAACATTACCTGCAACACCGGCCCGACAGTTAGATCACCGACCTATCAAAGAAGAGGT
The DNA here is from genome assembly GCA_035703945.1 of Ktedonobacteraceae bacterium. Taxonomy (GTDB): domain Bacteria; phylum Chloroflexota; class Ktedonobacteria; order Ktedonobacterales; family Ktedonobacteraceae; genus DASSXK01. The sequence continues at coordinate 1,067 of DASSXK010000516.1, forward strand.
GACATACAGCCGGAAGCTGGAGCTTGCCCTCGCCGTCCTCTACTACAGCGGAATCGTGCGACTGGCTCGCTGGTGGACCGCGAGGCAGGGACCCAGATTGATTGTGCTTTGTTACCATCGTGCGACCGGCGGCTCCCTGAGCAAACACCTGATTTATCTATGCCGTCACTATCGCGTTCTTCACCTTGAGGAGGCGTTGGAGGCTCTGTATAATCCACAGAAATTTCGCTTCCGTGGCAAGAAACAGACGCTCCTTGCTGTGACTTTTGACGATGGCTATCAGGATAACTATTCCGAAGCGTTTACTCTGGCGACCTCTCTGCATGTTCCGATTACCCTGTTCCTGGTTCCAGGCTACATTGAGAGCGGAAGCCGTTTCTGGTGGGAAGAACCCGCTCATCTCATCAAGAATGCCAAAGCCAGGGAGGTGACGCTGGATGGTATCACCTATCGGCTCAATAACGATGTCCAACGCCGGGTGCTTGCCAAGAGGATAGAATTGCGCTTGCGCAATGCCCCCTCGATTGAGCAGCGTGAAACATTCCTGGCTGAGATGCGGAGCCTGCTGGATTCTCCCTCACTGGCCAGCGTGGAAGAGATGCCTGCCCTGCCTTTCACCTGGTCTGAAGTTCAAACGATGGAAAGTAGTGGCTGGGTCTCATTTGATGCTCATACGATGCATCATCCAACCCTGGCCTGCCTTACCGATCCTACCGAACTGCGTTACGAGGTTAGCGAGTGCCGTTCAGTCTTGGAGAGGCAACTGGGACATCCAGTGCGGGCCTTCGCCTATCCCATCGGCAAAGACGAACATATTGGCGAACAAGGCATTGCTGCCGTTCGAGCCGCGCACTATGACTGGGCTCTCACAACCTCGCATGGGATCAACTCGCCACAGACTGATCCCCATCTTCTGCATCGTATTGTAGTGGACGTTGACCAGCATTGGCTGATGGTTGCCGTCAAGGCTTCTGGCGTCTGGGATGCCCTTCGTTCGTTTGTGCTGCTTGCCCGGTGAGATCAAACGCCAGACATTCAAGCGCGAGTAGCGTAATTCATACTTATTATGGTCCTCTGGCTATACTGAGAGAAATAGTGGGTTGAATTGATCCTTTCATAGTGCAGGGTGCTGATATAGAGTAGAAAGAACATATTCGTACATTTCAAGAATCTGTAAAGCGACAACCGGGAGAAAATAATGCGCATTTTGATGCTAGCCCAATTCTATCCGCCCACGATTGGGGGAGAGGAGCGCCACGTCGCCGATCTCAGTGCCGATCTCGTGGCCAGGGGACACGATGTTTCTGTGGCAACGCTCTGGCATAAAGGACCTCCCCGCTATGAAGTGAGCCGAGGGGTACAGATTCACCGTATCCGAGGCAGTATGCAACGGTTAGAGGCAGTCTTTCGCTATGGTGATCGCCAGTTCTCGCCGCCCTTCACTGATCCAGAAGCGATGTTGGCGCTGAAGCAAATCATCGAAAAGGAACGTCCTGATATTATTCATGCTCATAACTGGATTGTTCACTCAGTTACACCCTTGAAGGCCTGGAGCAAGGCCAAACTGGTCATGACATTGCATGATTACAGCCTGGTATGTGTCCAAAAACGGCTGATGAATAATGGCGTTGCGCGTTGTAGCGGCCCTGGCTTTACAAAATGTCTGAGTTGTGCCAGGAACTTCTATGGTCCAAAGGGCATCGCCATCAGCCTGGCAAATCGGGCATGGGGAGTGCTTGAACGGCAAGCGGTCGATATGTTCTTGCCTGTGAGCAATTCTGTCGCGGACGAGACTCACCTGAAAAAACATGCTGTTCCTTTTCAGATTGTCCCCAATTTTATTCCAGATGAGCCAGAATCATTGACTGAGGACACGGAGACGCTACTGACTAAATTGCCAAAGCAGGATTTTCTGCTCTACGTGGGGGATGTCATGCCCGATAAAGGGATTGATGTCCTACTAGAAGCTCATGCCAAATTGGACAGAAAGATTCCCCTTGTTCTGATTGGTCGGCCTATCGATGGCTACCTGGAACATTTTCCCCCAAACGTCATTTATATGGGACGCTGGCCGCATAATGCCGTTATGCAGGCCTGGAAGCTTAGTACAATGGCACTTGTCCCGTCAACTTGTCCCGATGCTTGCCCAAGCGTTGCGATGGAGGCGATGAAGATGGGTGTGCCGATTGTAGCCTCACGTATCGGTGGCTTGACCGATATTGTGGAGGATGGTGTAACCGGCCTGCTTGTGACGCCTGATGATCCCCAGGCTCTACAAGCTGGTATTCAACATGTGTTGAATGATGAAGAGCTACGAAATCGTATGCGAATTGGGGCGATGAAGCGCGTTGAGGAGTTTCAAGCGAAGTCGGTTGTGCCGCGCATCGAACAGGTCTATCGTGAGGTGCTGATGTCATGCAGGTGATTGATTCGGTTCCTACCATCAAAAAAAAACCGGTAGGCTGTCTGTCGATGACCGCGCGAAAAGTACTTGCAGCAGGACTCGCCCGTTTACAAGATTCTTCAACAGAGTTTTTACCAGAGCAGGGGCACCAACTGACCCCTCCTGTCTCACCTCCTTCGGGCTTTTTTCCGATTCTGGCGTTGGTGAGCGCTTCAGGGTTGCTTGTGGTGGCTATTGCTTATTATATGGGATCATACAGCACTACATTGCTGGATCTCTTATTCCTGCTCGGGCTGGCCATTATGTATGTCCCTTGTTTTGTGCGGCTCGTCTCACCAGCCCCTTCACGTTTTGAGCGCATGAGCCTGCTGGCGGTGGTGGGGATCAATTTCTTCCTTGTCCAATTGATGGTTAGCCCGAACTATATCTCGCCATACGATTCTATGCTGCATTGGATCAATGCGGATACGCTGCTCAGCGTGCATCACCTTTTTAATATAAATTCTTTGCTGCCTGTCAGTCCATATTATCCAGGTCTAGAAATTATCACGAACGCTTTGAGTTCAATCAGTGGGCTTAACACGTTTGAAGCAGGATCAATCCTGGTGGCGGTTGTTCGCTTGCTGATGGTCTGTTCGCTTTATCTGTTTTATGAGCAGGTGATGCAGTCGGGCCGCCTGGCAGGAATCGCGGTCATGATTTATATGACAAATCCGCATTTTGCCTTTTTTGATGCAATTTTTAGTTATGAGACGTTGGCCCTGCCAATCGTTACGTTTATTCTTTATACCTTGATTCGCTA
>DASSXK010000615.1:0-9337 GCA_035703945.1 Ktedonobacteraceae bacterium
ACTGCTAAAGAGAAGCCCCAGGAAGGCAACGTTGTTGCCGTTGGTAACGGCCGCTTGCTGGAAAATGGCGAGCGCGTTGCTCTCGACGTCCACGAAGGCGACCGTGTCCTGTTCGCAAAATATGGTGGCACCGATTTCAAACTCGATGGCGAAGAGTATCTGGTTTTGAAAGAGAGCGATATCCTCGCAATCATTGGCTAGTCTATAGCCAGGATTTTTGAAGATAGCGCTGAAGAAGCATACAAAGCTGGTCCTTGCTATCCCCGATAATGCCAATGAGTGACGTGGGCGCAAGGGACCGGATTACATATAATTAGGATTGATGGGAAGGAACAAGATACATGGCAAAACAGCTTGTATTCGATGATGAGGCTCGACGCTCATTGAAGCGCGGCATTGATATTCTCGCGGGCGCTGTAAAGACGACCCTCGGACCCAAGGGCCGCAACGTTGCGTTGGACAAGAAGTTCGGCGCTCCAACCGTGACCCATGATGGCGTGACCGTCGCGAAGGAAATCCAATTGGAGAATCCTTTCGAGAACATGGGCGCCCAGCTCCTCAAGGAAGCTGCTACCAAGACCAACGATGTCGCCGGTGATGGCACGACGACCGCGACCGTTCTGGCACAGGCAATCGTCAACGAAGGCCTGAAGAACCTGGCAGCCGGTGCCAACCCCATGCAGTTGAAGTTTGGTATCGATCGCGGTACCGAGGCTGTTGTGGCTCGCCTGCGCGAGATGGCAATTCCGGTCGAAGGCAAAAAAGAGATTGCCCAGATCGCCACGATTTCGGCCGCTGATGAAACCATCGGTAACCTGATCGCGGACGTGATGGACAAAGTTGGTAAAGATGGCGTCATCACCGTTGAAGAGTCCCGTGGTATCAACTTCGAGACCGACTACGTTGAAGGTATGCAGATCGACAAGGGCTACATCTCAGCTTACTTCGTCTCAAACACTGAGAAGATGGAAGCCGTGATTGAGAACCCCTACATCCTGATCACCGACCGCAAGATCAGTGCCGTACAGGACATCCTGCCCGTACTTGAGAAAATCACCCAGCAGGGTCGTCGCGAAGTTGTTCTGATCGCTGAGGATGTCGATGGCGAAGCCCTGGCAACCCTGGTCGTCAACAAGCTCCGTGGTATCCTGAACGTACTGGCTGTCAAGGCTCCTGGCTTTGGCGATCGCCGTAAAGAGATGCTGCGCGACATCGCTGTCCTGACCGGTGGCGAAGTCATCAGCGAAGAGATGGGCCGCCGCCTCGATAGCGCCACCCTGGCCGATCTTGGTACCGCCCGCTCCGTGATCTCCCACAAGGACGACACGACGATCATCGAAGGCCATGGCTCCCCTGAGGATATTCAGGCTCGCATTCGCCAGATCAAGGCCCAGATCGATGAGACCACCAGCGACTACGATCGCGAGAAGCTCCAGGAGCGCCTCGCCAAGCTGTCCGGTGGTGTTGCTCTGATCAAGGTTGGTGCTGGTACCGAGGTTGAACTGAAGTATCGCAAGACTCGCGTCGAAGATGCTCTGTCAGCCACCCGCGCCGGTGTTGAAGAGGGTATCGTCCCCGGTGGTGGTGTCGCTCTCTTGAATGCTGCCGAGGCCCTGAGCAGCCTCAGCCTGACCGGCGATGCCGGGACCGGCGTTACAATCCTGCGCCGCGCCCTGGAAGAGCCCCTGCGTCAGTTGGCTATCAACGGTGGCCGCGATGGTTCAGTGATCATCGAGGGTGTCCGTCGTGCCCAGGCTTCCAACAACTCCAAGACGTTTGGTTATGACGTCCTGGCCGATGATTATAAGGATCTCGTTTCAGCCGGTATCATTGACCCTGCCAAGGTGACCCGCTCTGCCCTACAGAATGCCACCAGCATCGCGGCCATGATCCTGACCACCGAGGCCTTGATCACCGACTTGCCTGAGAAAGAAAAACCAGCCGCTCCTGCGATGCCTGAGTACTAAGTCTCCGGTAAACAAACGTTTAAATAAGATGCGCCCGCCGATTCCTTCCCTGGATCAGCGGGCGTTTCTTTGTGGTAAATGTATTATGCCAGAAGTATGGCTATCAAAAACTCCTCAAGGAACTGATTGCTGATTAAGCTCCTATAAAGTGGGCTCGGCGTCCATAAGCGACCGTTGCACAGAGTAACCCGAGTACCAACGGGCCTAGAGCCATCATACCTTCACCGCCTAACAGCGTTACCACGGTTGCACCAATCATGATAATCAGTAGCCCGCAGGCGGCCAATGGGGTCAGTAGTGGTCGAATTCGCAGGACTCCAGGCAGGATCAAGCCGAGTGCCCCTGCCAACTCAGCGACACCAATGAACTTTAAAAACAGGCCCGGCAGAGGTAATGGCATCTGTGCCAACAACACCTGAATCGGCACAATTAATTTCATTGCCCCAGTGAATAGGAAGAGGAGTGCCAACAGCCCCTGTATGCTCCAGAGAACAATGTTCATGATTACTTTCTGACGCGGCGAAATGGTATTTTCATGGGTTAGTTGGCTGCTTAAGACATGGCTCATGGTATTCTCCTTGTTTTTCTGATTTAACCGTTTTATCTGATATAACTTGTGTTTTTTGATTATCTATCTATATACAGTTTCTTATTGACCCTTGCAAAAACGGAAACAAAATGGCTCCTATTTGCAATGAATCCGCACTAATATGACAGCCGTCGTCATGAATGACTGGTTATACTTCTTTCATAAGAAACAAGAAGCGAAGCGGGAGGAGCGTTTATGAAATATGCTTTAGAACTTCCCAACATGCTTGCTCCCCGGGTGCTGGCCGAAATGGCTACGGCCGCCGAGGAAGCTGGCTGGGATGGTCTATTCCTTGAGGATTACATCGTCCACTGGAGTGCCAAAAATGCTCCAACGTATGATCCCTGGGTTGCGTTGGCGGCTATGGCTATCTGCACAAAAACTATTCGCCTGGGAACCACCGTTACTCCGATCAGCCGACGAAGACCATGGAAGCTGGCTCGTGAGACCGTCACGCTCGATCATCTCTCAAATGGCCGTTTGATCCTGGGGGTTGGCCTGGGAGATCCCAACGATGCTGGCTTTGGGCCCGTAGGTGAGGTGGTGGATATAAAGCAGCGAGCCGCAATGACGGATGAGGCGCTGACGATCCTGGTTGGTCTGTGGAGCGGGCAACCGTTTAGCTTCCAGGGAGAGCATTATCAGTTGCAGGAGGTAACATTTCTGCCAACCCCTGTACAACAGCCTCGGATACCGATCTGGATCGGTGGATCATTGCCTCACAAAGGTCCAATCAAGCGAGCCGCCCGCTGGGATGGGATGTTGCCCTACAAGAAGACGGGCGACGGAAGCTGGCAGGATATGACGCCTGCTGAAGTCAGTGCCTTACGGTCTGAGATTGAGCAACAGCGCACGCTTTCTGCCCCCTTCGATCTTGTGATTGGTGGCAGGCAACGCGCTACTGATTGGGAAAAAGAGCGAGCATTGATTCGCTCTCTGGCTGAGGCTGGCCTGACCTGGTGGGGTGAGTATATTGAGCCTGCGCAGCTTGTTGATATTCCAGCCTGCCTCGCATATATCCGCCAGGGGCCGCTCTTTATTTAGCGAGATGGCAATCGAAATAGACCGTCCCTGTGCGGCGTTCCGTAATCACCTTGATGACTTCAAGCTTTAGTAGTTGACCGATCTCGACAGGTAGATCTGTCTGGTCGATGACGCGGCAATTCAGGTGGCGGCTGGGATCGACGGTATCGGCAATCACGCAGCGGACATAGTCGTGTTCGGAGCCCTGGAAATTGATCTTGAGGCCTGGTTCTTTCTCCAGCAGAGTTCCTTCGCGTGTCATAATGTACCTGTTCCTCTCTTGGGAAGTGAAGCCAGCTCACTCCCGCAAACATTTTTTTCTAAACGCGCCAATCTTCAATTGCTATTCACAAGAAACCGGGATGCTATCTACAGGCATCCCGGCTCATGCATGCATCGAATCCTCTACTAACGATCCTTGTCCAGGACCTCTGGATTGAGGACGTTGGGGGGACGCTGGCCGTGATAGTTGGCAACGAGGTTATCGCTGGCCATTGTCGCCATCAGGGTGCGGGTCTTCAACGACGCGCTGGCGATATGGGGCAGCAACACGACGTTTTCCATCTCCAGCAGTCCAGGCTCGACGGCGGGCTCTTCTTCGAAGACATCCAGGCCCGCGCCTGCGATGGTCCCCTGTTGGAGTGCCGCGACCAGGGCTTTTTCGTCCACAATTGGTCCACGCGCTGTGTTGATCAGGATCGCGCTTGGCTTCATCATCTTCAGCTTTTCCGCGTCGATCAGGTGATGCGTGGAAGGCATGTAGGGCGTGTGAACGCTGACGAAATCCGCTTCATGTAGCAACTCTTCCAGCGGCTTGTAGGTCATATGATATTCGGCTTCATCTTCGGGCGAGAGCCGATAGACATCATAATAGATGACGTTCATGTCAAAACCATGAGCCCGACGAGCCATGATTTTGCCGATTCTGCCAGCTCCGACCAGTCCCAGGGTTGAGTGATGGACCTCTGCCCCGCAGAAGAGTAGCGGACCCCAACCGTGGTACTTGCCAGCCCGTAAATAGCGCTCGGCTTCGGGAATACGGCGAGCCGTTGCCATCAACAGCGCAAAGGCCAGGTCGGCGGTGGTTTCCGAAAGGACACCAGGTGTGTTGCTGACGGCGATTCCCAGGCGGGTCGCGGCCTCAACATCAATATTGTTAAAGCCCACGGCCATGTTCGCGACCATTTTCAGGCGCGGAGTGCTGTTGGCACAGGCTTCAAGAAAACGTGCATCTACATTATCGGTAAGTAAGGTATAAATATAATCGTGACCAGGGCCGTGACGAAGTAGTTCTTCGTAAGACCAAATGGTACCCTCTTCAGGGTTTGCTTCAACGTCTCCAATTGCCTCAAGCAAGGGATACGCCGGATCTGGAACTTTCTGTGTCACGAGAATCTTTGGACGATCTGCCATGATGACCTCCTACATCTTTGTATGCTCTCTTTATTGTACAACCTTTTGATACTTCCTTGTAGGCAATAACTACGATGCCTCTGGAGAGCCTGAGCAGCTTGCTTTGTTCGCAAGAGCAGAGAACATAGTGGCGTATGGCAAGGGTTTCTTTGCTAATACGATCGGTGAGGTCAGGAGGAACATAAAATGGAGCCGCTTCACTTTAGCTCCAGATCTGTACCATCCCATCTGTCAACGAAACCACAACCTGCTCCCCCGAGAAGCAGAGGGCACTGATCTGCCAGGGATGATAGAATTTTTGCACCAACCTCATTTGAGGCACCGACCAGAGGTCTACGACCCCCTCGTTCACTTCGCTATCTTCGCGAGCAACCGCGATCCATTGACCATTTGAGGAGATTGCGAGCCGTCCGCTTGCACCCATTGCGCCGCTTTCAAGCTCGGTATAGGTCCCTTGCTCCATGTTGTAGACACGCAACTTATTTTTATCGTAAACAAACGCGATTGTGCCTGCATCCGGTGTTGTGACATAAGGAGGTGTACAGTCTGCGCAGAGACCCGCCAGGACCGAGATCGAGATCTGGGGACGGGGCTTGCTGCCAAAGCGTCCGCGTGAGGTCAGATCCCAGGTTCTGGCAACGGCCAGCTCACCCTGCTCTTCTGGAATATGGGCGCAGGAGAGGCTGAGCAGGCTCTGACCGTCCTCAGCCAGCCCGCGTTGCCGAATGGCCCAGAACTGGCGTTTCTCCATCATGTCCTCCTGGCAGACGATCGGCGAAGAGAGCGTGCCGGGGTCGCCGCCAAGCTTATGCTCCACCACATCCGTGCCGCGTACGCCCCAGGAGCGCGGTGACAGCGGATCTTCCGGAAGCTGTGGAAGTGCCATCCTGACAATTCTTTCGCCCTGCCCGTTTTCTTCGGGCAGCACATCCAGCGAATAGTGGGCCGAGACCGCCCGGTTTTCCAGGCGCAGGCTCCAGAGCAGGCTACCATCGAGGCCGTCCCAGACGTGCAGCCCCAGGCGTCCCCAACCAGCCAGCATACTTCCCTTGCTTGAGAAGCGCAGCGAGCGCAGCGATTCAATTGTGTGGGTGGGATCGGCGGCGAAGGTTGTGTTTGCCTCTGGCCTGTTGATGTGCCAGATCAGCCCTTTGCTATCCAGCGAGCCGACCGCGATCATTGTATCCCCGGTGGATTGGATGCTGCTCAGCGCTGAGGGGACACCGATCGAGGTGCGTAGCATTGGACCCGGATGCAGCGGCCCTTTGCTACTGAAGATACTCAGGCCGCTAAATTCGGGATCGATATCTTCGGCTCGTCGCGGGCGAGGCTGCGGACGTCCCAGGCCACTCCTGCGCAGATCCAGGCTGCCACCTATCACCGTATCGTAGTTGAGCCGCTTCTCTGGATCGCTCAACACGGAGTAGGCCCGGTTGATTCGTTTCATTTGTAGCGCACTGGCGGGACCCGCGACATCAGGATGGAAGCGTCTCGCCAGTTGTCGGTAGGTTTGTTTCAACGTTTCATTGTCAACATCGATTGGCACGCCTAAAATTGCGTAATAGTTGTCAGGTGTATCCATACATTCGCTCTTTAGATGCTACTTGGGAAAGTTGCTCCCCGATTTTTTATACGTTAAAGTAGAGTTTTGCACTCCTGTCTTGCCTCTTTATTGTAACCAAAGTTCGGGAGGAGTTGCCAGCGCAATACGATTCTGATGCGCTGGTTTAGCTTCTGGCTTAAAAGGAAGTTGGCCTCCTTTTCGCAAGGAGGCCAACTTCTGATAGCTGTTAGCAGGAAATCTTGAGTCGTGTTACAAGCGAACGTTATGAACTTCTTGTTTCGCCAGATCTTCGAACTTCTGCGCTTGCTCATATTCCTTGAATTCCTGACGGTGCCATTTTTGTGCATACACAAAAAGCTCATAGAAGGCTCGCAAGATGACGGTAGGCTTTGCGCCGGTGCTTCTACCCCCCTGGCGTGGATAGTGCGAGACGCCTACCTGGGTATAGTTATAGCCCGCATGGAGAAATTTGTAGACCGCTTCGGTCAGAAGTAGTGGGCCGCGAGCGTCAAGCGTAACCCGCTGGAAATACTCCGTGCGAAAGATTTTATAGGCGCAGTCGATATCCTTGATATGTATGTTGAACATAAACCGTATGATTTGATTCCAGCACCAGCCATTTAATTGGCGACCCCAGTGATCCTGCCTGTGTTGCCGGAAGCCAAACACACCATCGTAGTGCTGCAACAGAGGGAGAAAATGTACCAGCTCGCGAATATCGAATTGGCCATCGGCATCCATATAGAAAGTATATTCTTTAGTGGCGTTGGTAAAGCCGGTAATCAATGCGGCCCCACAGCCCAAATTGACTGTGTGCTGAATGAGCCTTAATTGAGGGCAAGCAGGGATCAACTGTTTCACTTTTTCGGCTGTTTGGTCCTTGCTACCATCATTGATTACCAGGATCTCGAAGTCGCTCACAAGCGCCAGGAGCGTTTGTGCCACTTCTTGAATTATGCGCTGAATTATAGCCTCTTCATTGTAGGCTGGAAGCACAACAGAAAGGCTACAATTGTAGGGGATTTTGGGAAATTGCATAGCTAGTTGAGGCAACGCCTGCTTTGTTCTTGGAACTTGCTGCTGATTGTTTTGGCTTTTCTTGAGGAATACCAGGCCGAGTATTCCAAAGAAAGGCAGGAAAACATCGTCTGTGATATTACCAACTTTAAGCTTGGTCGTGCTTCTATTGTTGCCAGTTATACCTGGAAAAGCCTGATACAGGCTATTAAGCAAAACGTCATTCATTGTCATTCCCCTATCAGTACCCTGATAAACCTGGTCATAATAGCTCTTTATAAGCGAATGTTCAGAATTGACAAACCTCTTCATCTTCGCTGTTCTAATATTTGCTGCAAAGTTGTTGAAGAGCGATTAATCTGGCTGAAATTGGTCGATCAGGCAAGTTAGTGACATCATTGCGTCTGAATATTTGAAGCCCATCCCTCTCTTGTAAAACAAACGAGTATCGGGATAGAAAGGCTGCTTTATGTTTGAATAATTGATTGGCAACAACATCCTCCTGATTACCCGGGCGTATGACTACCCATTGGGCGATAGAAGCAGGATTTGCCAGGGCTTGCCGCCAGTAGGGACCGGAGCCCTCATAAATGATATCTTTAAAGTTGGCTCCGAAATCCTGGGCATTAAGCTGGCTTGTATATTCATTTGTCAGGATGAGTCCGCCATTATAGTGTTGGTCCAGGTAGACCTGGATTGGTCGTATGGGTTGGGAGCATGTTGGATTGTACAACCCATCATCCAGGGAGAGTATGCCCTGTACATTAGTTGTGAAGAGCATCTGCGCGATGATCGCTGCGAATAAGCTTGCTTGAAGTACAATGCTAGCTATTGGATAAAGATTTATCCCCGATCCTTTCCTTTGAGCTTGATCTTTCCTTTTTACTTTACTTATATTCGCGATAGCTGCTGCGATGAAGAACGAAAAGGGGGCAACCATTTGAACTCCATAGCGGACATTGAACCACTGCCCTGGTGCATTAGCTGGACCAGAGCCAGGTACGACGATGATTGATTGCCCAAAGTATTGGGTAACGATGTAAAAAGCAAAAGGGACGAGTAATATCGTCGCTACCAACGTGATAGGTGTGAAGCGATAACGGAGGTAGAATACTACGATCGCCAGAATAGCTGCGATGGATAATCCCGTTCCGAATGTTTCAGTTGCATCAAGCCCATATAACCGGAAGGATTGCCAGAAGTTATGGTAGGCATACAGCGCTCCAGCTTTTAAGTAATGGATCTGCTGCGCCTGGGCTGAATACTGACCGTGTTGGAAGTAGAGGAAGTCACCAAAAATTGTCTGACACCACCACATCCAGAGCAATATACCCAGAATGCCTAACGTTCCATAAATCAGCAGGTTGGCCTCAATTTTTTGCCTGCCTTGTTTCCGCCAGAGACCGATAATTATGATTGCTACGCTCAGCGCCAGAAAGAGCGCCCAGCCATCATAGCGGATCAGCGAGGATGCAAATGTTCCAAAGGCTGCCAATACCAGGTACTTGGGATGTTCCTTCTGGACCCAACAAAGGAAGTAATAAATTGTTATCAATAAAAACGCAACGCTCTCAAGTTCGCTGAGCGGGGTCGATTGTAAGTACAGGATGTTGGGGTTGAGCATAAATGCCAGCGTTCCGATAAAACTGGCGCTCCCGTGGTGCGTGATATTGCGCAAAATCAAGTAGAGATAGACGCTTCCCACAACATACGCGATCATCGAGGGAATGGTTCCAGCAAGCCCCGATTGCCAGAGGAAATCAT
>DASSXK010000618.1:0-3263 GCA_035703945.1 Ktedonobacteraceae bacterium
CCCGACACATGCCGCGCAATCCCGCGAACCTCGAATATCTGGAACGCCAACTGACGGATTTCTTGCGCCAACACCTGATATAGGCTTGACTTGTATGAATCGTTTCGGGGGTAGCTGTTTACCTATCGCTAAAGCTATCCCGGAAATGATCTTAAATAGCCATTGATTGTACCTATTCTGGGGAGAGAGGAAAGCCATGGCAACCATCCGTCCAGCACTTCAGTCCGATCTCAGATCCATCTACGAGATCTGGTATCAGAATGAAGTGCTTGATGTTCCTCAGCCGCCCGCGCCGGGCAAGATTCCCGCCTACTTGCAACATGTCATTCAAACCGGAACAATGTTTGTTGCCGAGCAGGATCACAAGCTGCTGGCCTTCGCAGGAGCAATTAAACGCGGCAAGGTTGCCTTTCTGACGGACCTGTTTGTCAGACCAACCCACCAGTCAGGACAGCTTGGAAAATCGTTGCTTCAGGCGGCTCTCCCGCAAGACAATTTGATTCATTGTACAAGCAGTTCAAGTGATCCACGTGCGCTGGCCCTCTATGTTCGGGCCGGAATGCAGCCACAATGGCCGCATCTCGAGCTTCAATCCAGTAAGCCACTACCTTCTCTACCTGACCAGGAAATAGAAATCGTCGAGGCCGAATCCAACGATCCCGAGCTGATCAACTGGGATGCGCAAATTGGTGGCCGTCTTCGTCCAGAGGATCATCAATTCTGGGCAAGGGAGCAACGAGCGATTCCTTTGTGGTTTCGGCGTTATGGGCAGTTCATCGGCTACGGATATATCCGCCGGGAGGCGGGGACGCTCTGGTCGCCCCAGGCCTGTCTATTGGGACCAATAGGCGTCAGAAACCCACAAGACTCGACCCCCTGCGTCCTGGCCGCAGTGCAGCAAGCTTCCCGATATGCAAGCGAGCTGCATATCCAGGTTCCTGGTCCTCATCCTGCTCTCAAAACGCTGCTCGAAATTGGATTTCACATTGACTCGATTGACACATTCGTTTCAAGCAGCTCAACGCCCTTCTTTGATCCACAATGCTACGTCTCATCCGGTGGTGATTTGCTTTAAGCGATCTGACTGGATGTGTTCATGTTCAGGCTTCAAGCAATGAACGAATCAGCGGCCAGATATGCGTACTTGCCTCCACATTCCATTGGCGATAGGTCTCAACGGATTCGATTTTCGCCTGGAGTTGCCCCGGATGGGTAATAAGTCTGCCCAACAAAGCTCGCTGCTCTTCAGGTTGCAGTGCCACCCACCCCAGGCCATAGCGTTCAATAAAAGGAAGATTGGCATACTCCTGACCCGGAATGTAGGATGTCGCAATAAACGGCTTCCCCAACATCACCGATTCAAAAAGCGTGTTGGGGCCAGCCTTGCCCATGATGACATCGGCAGCCGCCATATAGGTTGCAATTGTCTTTGTATAGGGCAAGCACACGAGAGAAGAGTTATGCTGATATCGTTCGTACATCGCCCGATTGCTTCCTGTTGCCAGAATAAGCTGCACACCAGTTGAGAGGATATTTTGGATAGCACGATCCATATGTGCCGAGCCCTCCCCACCGCCTTGCAGAAGGACGGTAAAGCGCTCAGGCTCAAGTTTAAGCGATGAGGTCAAGGCACGTCGTTCCTCCTGCCCGCTTGCATATGCACGCCTGAATTGGGCTCGTACAGGCCACCCGACAAGGTGCAGATGCTCAGGTACAAAACCGACAGAGAGAGCCTGCTTATAAGTTTCACGCGTAGTAGCCAGCGTTGCGGCGGCATTCCGTTCTGAGAGCCAGGCCGAGTGCACGCCGTTGGCATCCGAAAATAACATGACCAACGGCACCTTGCCTGAACGCTGCTTCTGCACCCGCATCACTTCATAGGAAAGAAAAGGATAGGTTGTAAGTATAAGGTCTGGCTGAAGACGATCAAGCAGCTCACACAGTTGTCGCCGCACCAGCAATGTGAAGCCTCGATGAGCCATTAACGCTCGCTGAGACCCATCAAGTAAGCGAAATTCCGCCGCCCACAGCCAGAGGGCATAGCGACTCACCAGCCGATAGTGCTGATGGAAAAATGCTGGTTGAGGATCTATAATAGTCGTCTTGTAAGTACTTTTAGCGCCTAAAGCCAGAGGTTCTTCTGCCACTGCCCCTGCTTGAATCAGATCAGCCAGTGCCTCAGCGAGGCTGACATGCCCTCCGCCTGTCTTTGAGGTCAGGATGAGAATATTTTTTTGCGGACACATAAAAAATCGCCTTTTTTACGGTAGAAACACAACAGTGAAGTGGTACAATAGTAAATGAATACCCAACGTCTATCTACATTGTAGCCCGTTTAGGATGTTCAACAAGAAGTGTAGTAATAGTAGTATGATATCTTATTGCATAAAAGGTAGTGGCGAGCCCCTCTTGCTCATTCATGGATGGGGTCTATCCTATACAATTTGGCAAAAACTGGTGCCGCTGCTTGAACCACATTTTCAACTTATTCTGGTCGAACTTCCCGGTATGGGCAATACCGAACTACGCGCTGCCAACAAGCCATATTATGAAACGTGTGCTGAAGCCCTCGAAGAGCTACGCCTCAGCCTGGGGATTGAGCAATGGGCGATTTTAAGCTATTCAATCGGGACACGTACCAGTGAGATTTACCTGCGAGACTATCCTGAGCGCGTCACACGTGCCCTCTTTCTTTGCCCCAACTTTCTGCTGAAATCATGGCAAATCTGCCTGCATATTGTGAACTGGCTGAACCTGAAAAATGTGCAGTTAGCAAACTGGTTTTTTTCCGATTGGCGCCTTTTCGGAATACTCCAGTTTTTGGCCTTTAACTTCCGCAAGACAGACGATGCCCGGCTCTGGATGGACGAAATTGAGCTACAATCCCTGGAAAACCTCAAAAATATGCTGCTCGAACTGCCAGACAAAGGCCGCTCCCCCTTCAATTTGCCAGAGACTTCGCAGGTTCCAACGCTCTTTGTCTGGGGACTTCAAGACCTATTAACCGCACGCCCTTTCCGACCTCGCCCCAATGATGTGTTTATCCCTGGCAATCACGCCGCTCCCCTGTACGTACCCGAAAGCATCGCCAGCATTGCCGTAGCATTCTTTCAAGAGGAACAGGCTGTGTATAAAAGTCCCTATCTTATCTTAACCGACTAGCCAGAAACAGACCACCAATATCACGATCAAGCACTTTTTTGGCGCTTACAGGACCTGGCCACGTTCCTCCTGGCTTCTTAAGCGCATTCAGTCAGCGAAGT
>DASSXK010000681.1:0-7803 GCA_035703945.1 Ktedonobacteraceae bacterium
ACTGCTCCCTGTGTGGGAAGATTACCGAGATAGTCGTCCAGAGGGGCCACGCTGGCGTCGAAGCCGTGTGCCTCGCCATCCTCGGCAATATGCTGAGCGATATCCTCGGCGGTGCCCAGATTGGAGCCGTATAGCACCAGCATTGGCGTGTGATGCTTGTTCGCAACGACCGGTGTTGCAGCCTGCGAGCTACTATGGGTAGCTGACTCAATTGTATGGACGTTTTTATTCTCAAAGGCGACCGCGTTGCGCTCCTCATCGGTCCGCAGGCGGACCTGAAGCTTGAAGTTATCAGGTTTGAGGGTTAGCGTCTCTTTAACCTTGAGCTGATAATTGTTGGGATCAAGCAGCTTGAAACGTTGCAGGATCATGCCAAGCACCAGCGTTGCCTCTTGCATCGCGAACTGGCGACCGATGCAGGCGCGTTGTCCATTGCCAAAGGGTTTGTAGGCATTTGTCGGTCGATTCTGCTCGGCCTCGACCGTGAAGTGGTCAGGATTAAACTCGTTGGCATCCTCACCCCAGACACTTGTATCACGATGCAGCATTGGAATCAGAATTGCCCAATCCTTATCATTTGTGACCTGATATTTGCCACCGATGATTGTATCCTCGTAGGGATAGACTGAGAACATCGGGGCGGTCGGCCAGAGTCGGAGGGATTCTTTCAGGATCTGCCCGATATATTTCAAGCGGTTGATCTGGGCAAAGGTTGGCTCGGCTTTCAGATCGGCTCCCAGGACGCGATCGACCTCTTCGTAGGCTTTGGCCAGCACTTCAGGATTGTGGAGCAGGAAGTCCAGCGTGAAGGAGAGCAGGCCGCTGGTCGTCTCGTGTCCGGCGATCAGGAAGGTGATGATTTGATAGCGAATGTTCACATCATCCAGCTTTTCGTGGCTGTCTTTGTCGACACCGGTCAACATATAGCTGAGTAAGTCCTTTTTGCCAGCCGCGAGGTCGCCGCTCTTTTTGCGTTCCTGAATGATGTGATCGACCGTGTTGTTCATCAGATCGATATCATGTTGCATCTGGCGGTGTTTGTGGATCAGGAGCTTCTCCTGGATCGGCAGACGGTTCTGGCTGTCCATCGATTCTGCCAGGGCTCGGACCATACTATGGACGAAGGGGTGCATGTTTTCGCGATAGAAGGAATTGAAACGATAATCGAAGCCACAGAGGCCGATCGTATCGAGCGTCAGGCGGGTCATATCGGCCGGTATGTCGATCTGTTCATCGGGGTTCATGCGTTCCCACTTGTTTACAAGCTGCTGGGTAATATCGAGCATCATCGGGAAGTAGCCCTGCATGGCCCGCATGCTGAAGTTTGGCAACAGGATATTGTGCGCTTTGTGCCAGTTTGGTTCCTGTGTTTGGGATGTGAAAAGTCCATCTCCCGTAAAGGAGCGTACTTTGCGCAGAGGCGACCAGACCTTTTTATCAAAGCGTGACTCATCTGAAAGTTCATCGACGAGGTCAAAGCCCGAAACCACGACAAGCTGTCGTCCTGGCAAGTCGAGCTGATAGATGGGGCCGTATTCTTCGGCCATTTTCATCAGGGCCTGAACATGGTCATCGGGTCCCATGTCCAGCAGGTTCCCGACCAGAAATTTCGTTGGTGGTTGGGGAATCTGTTCCAGGCCAGGTGTGGGTTGCGTTAGTTGTGTATCTTGTTCAAGCATTCTATAGAATCCTCGGTGATCTTTTAAACTAGAAGATTAAGAAGATGTATCTATCTATTCTCAATTTATGACAATCTATCCTTTGCTTTCCCCAGTATAAAGAAAAAAGACAATAATGTCAATGGGGAATAATTCGATATAGAACTAAATGGCCTTTGTACTCAAAATGGAGATTTGATTCGTATACTTCATAGGTTAGCCAGGCCGTTTCAGTGCTTTATTCCATAATAGTGAGCTTGAGGTGGTCCTGGTCTCTGTTTTTTATGGAGCTAATATGCGTACTGTAGTACATCACAACGCTGGTGGGTATCCTTCCAGGGTTGTGAGATGTGGCATAGACCGGTTTCAACACGAAAGGAAAGTGTTTTATGAGTAATGAATATCAGCAAGACCCTTACCAGCAAGGAAACCAGGACCCTAACCAGCGCAGGAACCAGAACCGAGACCAGTATGGCAATTCGATCCCTGAACAGCAGGGTCAATACGGCAACCAGGACCCCAACCAACAGGGACAATATGGCAACCAACAAGGCCAGTATGGTAATCAGGACCCCAATCAACAGGGACAATATGGCAACCAACAAGGCCAGTACGGCAACCAGGACCCCAATCAACAGGGACAATATGGCAACCAACAAGGCCAGCAGGGGAACCAGGGACAGTATGGCAATCAGCAAGGCCAATATGGCAATCAGCAAGGCCAGCAGGGAAACCAGGGTCAATTTGGCAATCAGGACCAATTTGGGAACCAGCAGGGAAACCAGGGTCAATACGGCAACCAACAGGGCAATCAAGGCCAATTTGGGAACCAGCAGGGGATGGTGGGAGAAGCTGAGAATGCAGCCCGTAGTGTCGCTCAGAACAAGATTAACCAGGTTATTGATGAATATAGTAACAAGATCCCCGGTGCCTCTCAGCATACGCAGCAGGCCAAGGACGCCGCTAGCGGCATCCTTGATAATCTTGAGAAGGCCGGTAACGAACGTCTTGGAGGCCTTTTCGGCGAAAACAAAGGTAATTAAACTGTAGCCGTCATTTCACTGCGGCCCTACCGAAGCCTTTACGCTTCAGTAGGGCCGCTTGTTTTAGCTATAGATTGTACGTGTATTATGTCTTCCTGGGTAGGAGGCTCAGCTAGCTGGTTGCGCCAGTAAGAGCCACCTCCATTGAATTAGCGGTGTGGCCGCGCAGATGCTCACGAATGGCGAGTGCCGCCGCCGCGCCTTCGCCCGCCGCGCTGATTAACTGCTTGGTGCTGCCCGCACGAACATCGCCTGCTGCGAAGATCCCTTCGGTACTGGTCTGAAAATCGATCCCGGTTCGAATAAAGCCACGCTCATCGGTTTTGACGATCTTGTTAAATGGTTTGTTATTGGGCTGAAGCCCGACAAAGACAAAGACTCCTGCCGGATGAAGCTCCTTAATCTCCCCGCTTTTGCGATTTTTTATGACGACGGTATTCAGGCGATTTTTTTGTCCCTTTAGCTCTACCACTTCCACATCGTACTGTACCTCGATCGATGGCGTCGAAAGGGCTTTGTCTACTGCCAGCTTGCTGGCGGAAAGCTCAGAGCCACGGGCCAGAATCGTCACTTTGGGACAGAAGCGCGTCAGAAACGCGGCTTCTTCAACGGCGCTGTTCCCGCTACCGATAACGGCGACCTCTTTACCTTTGTAAAAGGGACCATCACAGGTTGCGCAGAAATGGACGCCCGAGCCGATGAAATCATCTTCGCCCGGAACTCCAAGCCGTTTATAGGTAGAGCCGGTCGCGATGAGGACGGCGTTGCTGCGATATAGCTGGCCGGAGGCCGTTTTGACAAAATGATCGCCCATATCATTTCCAACTTCTACAACATTTTGGGCGGCCAGCAGTTCAACCCCGTAGCGTTTCGCCTGCTCAATTACACGATCAGCAAACTCCCCACCCGTTACCCCTTGGGGGAAGCCAGGATAATTGTCCAGGCGTTCGGTGATGGCAGCCTGGCCTCCGAAGCCTCCGCGCTCAATCACCAGCACATCATTGCCATCGCGAGCGGCATAGATAGCGGCGGTCAGAGCGGTTGGTCCCCCACCGACAATAATTAGATCATAGAAGCTACATTTGGCCTGAGTATCCAATCCAAGCTTGGTCGCAAGCTCGGCATTTGAGGGTTCAATCAGCAACGAATCGTCCGGAAAGACAATCGTCGGAATCGTCATGCCGCCATTCTGGACCTTTTGAACGAAGGCCATCCCCTCGGCATTCTCTTCGATATTGACATAATCATAATGGACGCGCTGTTCTCCCAGAAATCTTTTGCTGCGTTTACAATCGCTGCACCAGTCGGTCCCATAGAGTGTAATTGTTGTCTTCGCCATACGTCCCCTCCGAATATATTGGATGAGTAGAAAGAAAGCCACATCCACCATAACACTGGATATGGCTGAGATCCTTCCCAAATGCTGGATCGCTTCTTTTTCAATATGGGTAGATTAGCCTCATTTTCGATATATCGCTTAAGCCGTAGCGCGTGTTGATCCTGGAGAACGTATCAGAAAAAATCAATGTGGCCTGTCGGGTGCTTGCTTCGTCAAATAAAGGAGCAGTTTATTTTTGCCAGATTGCTGGCAGTATCGCGACTTCTAGCGCGTTTTCTGCTTTTTTGCACCAGATTATCATGATGTACAATAGAAGGAAAATATCTAACTATTACAAGACACTTCGCAACGGCGCTCTCGCGCCTACTGAATGCTTTGCAAGCCAGCAGCACTGGAATGCTTCAACGTTGATCGTTTCTGGCATGGTTCGTCCTGGGTTCTCAAGCGCGTTCAGTCAGCGAAGTGAATAGCTAACTCGTGACCGCAGGCGGCTCTTTTCAATGAAAATTGACAGATAACTACCTGATATCGACGATATGCTCTTTACATTCCTGATAATGTCCGTTATGCTGAAGCTGGAATGTATGCTGCTGATCTAAATCAGTCTGGTGCAAACAAAGAGGTACCTCATCACAAATTGATGAGAATGAGAAAAAGAGTCTTATTTGTAGAGTCTTACGTGTTAGTATTAACTATCCTTTTTGATTGAAGCTACGGTATCATACTATCTTAACAAGGAGAAAAGAGATGAACACTCCTCCTGATCCACGCATGCAAGGGTATAATCAGCCAACCGACCCCAATGGTCAGATGTATGGTGGGGACGAGAGAACCGTCCGTGATGTGCAGTCTGGGAATGCTTATTCTCAGAGCCAGCGTCAGAGCTATGTGGACCCGAGTGGAAATAGAGTCGAGAGGCAAGTCGAGACGCTCGAAGACAAGAATCAGAGCCGGGCGAATATCCGTTACTGGATTACGCGCGTGACCTACTTTATCCTGGGCGTTTTGGAAGTAATTCTTTTGCTGCGTCTGCTTTTCCACCTGCTGGGAGCGAATACAAGCAGCAGCTTTATTACATTCCTGTACGATCTGAGCCATACATTTGTAGCGGCATTCAATGGCATCTTCAACGATCAGGCTCTGGGACGAAGTGTCTTTGAGTTTTCTACGTTGATCGCAATGATTGTCTATGCCTTGATCGGTTGGGGTATTGTCTCCCTGGGCCGTGTGATGTTTGCACCAATTGTCTCAGGCTCCGAGACCGTCACGACTACGCGTCGCCGCCCTTATTAATCGCAGATTGTGGCAATGGGGTCCAGTAGAGAAGCTCCGGGCGGGGCTGGGATATTCCCAGTTTTCTCTACTCCCTTGCCATGTCAGACGAGCCAGTAATGGGGTCCAGGGGCAATGCCCCTGGCGGGGCATGGGAAGTCTCTATCTGTCTTCCCCACCTCCTAACTGCCGCAGGCGGTAGAAATAGCTGGAGACCAGGCGAAGAGCGTTCCTGAAATACGGGTTAAGAAGAAATCCAACCCGTACTTCAGGAACGCTCTTTTTTGTGTTCTTAAGGGAGGAGACCTCAAGACTGAAGACCTGATAGAAGAAAATTTGCCTGCCACCTCAATCCTTATCACTTTCTAATCTCTGGCTTTTTTTGGCCCGACGTAATTTTTTCAGATGCTTTCAAAAACGTTTTTCCTCTATTGAGTCAAGCCCGTTCCATCGCTATTCTGTGTTGTTGAGATATATTGAGATATAGGAGAGCTTATTTATCAACTTTATTGTGGAGAAGTAAAAAATTTTATACTAATTTTTACACTTATTCTATCTAAATAATCCTATTGCAATATTAAATCAGAGTGACATGTTACAGTATATCTGATTATAATTTATAGTAGGTGGTAACAATCTGATTGTATAGTTGCTGCCCAGGGACAAACAAGTATATGTTGCATATTTCTTTGAATTTGTGCAATAGAGTAAGCTAGGAGAAAAATGTGAGCGACCAACGCGACAAGCAGATTCCGATCACCACGACAGATGCTGGCATTCCTGCATCGAGCGATGAATTTTCACTTTCTGTGGGTCCAGATGGTCCCTTGCTATTGCAGGATCACTATCTCATTCAGAAGATGGCGCAGTTCAATCGTGAGCGTGTACCAGAGCGTGTTGTCCATGCTAAAGGGAGCGGAGCCTTCGGCTTTTTTGAAGTGACGGAAGACGTCTCTCAATGGACCCACGCGGCGTTTCTGAATAAAGTTGGGAAGCGCACAAAAGTGCTTGCTCGTTTCTCGACGGTGGCGGGTGAACAGGGATCAGCGGATACTGTGCGTGACCCACGTGGATTTGCGATCAAGTTCTATACCGAAGAGGGCAATTACGATCTAGTTGGCAACAACACGCCAATCTTTTTTATACGCGACCCTTCAAAGTTTTCGGATTTCATCCATTCGCAGAAACGCATGCCTGATACCGATATGCGTAGCAATAATGCTCAATGGGATTTCTGGTCCCTGTCCCCTGAAGCAACGCACCAGGTGACTTTCTTGATGTCCGATCGGGGCACGCCTAAGACCTATCGCAACATGCATGGTTTTGGTAGCCATACCTTCATGTGGGTGAATGCGAAGGGCGAGCGTTTCTGGGTGAAGTACCACTTTAAGACCGAACATGGCATCGAAAACTTCACCAATGATGAAGCCAAAGAAATGACGGCGCATGATCCCGACTACCATCGCCGTGACCTGCGCGAGTCGATTGCAAAAGGAAATCATCCGACCTGGCGTCTGGAAATGCAGATCATGCCATTTGAGGACGCGGCGAATTATCGCTTCAACCCCTTCGATCTGACGAAAGTCTGGCCGCATAGCGACTACAAGCCGATCACGATTGGTCGTCTTGTGCTTGATCGCAACCCGGATAATTTCTTTGCTGAGATCGAGCAGGCTTCATTTGAGCCAGCGAACATGGTCCCAGGCATTGGCCCGAGTCCCGATAAAATGCTGATTGGACGTATGTTTAGCTATCCTGACACACATCGCCATCGCATCGGCACCAACTACCTTCAGTTGCCTGTCAACCGTCCAATAGCTGATGTCAACAGTTACAACAAAGACGGTGCCATGCGCTTCCGCCATAGTGGCAATCAGCCTGTCTATGCGCCAAATAGCTTTGGTGGTCCGCAGGCCGATCCACAGCGCTATCCAGACCCAAGTTGGTCCGCCAGCGGTGAGATCATGCGTAGCGCCTATGTCGCTCATGCTGAGGATAGCGACTTCATCCAGCCAGGACACCTCTATCGGAACGTCTTGTCTGCCACGGAGCGCGAGCATCTGGCCAACAACATCATCGGCCATATGAGCCAGGATGTTGAGCGACCGATTCAGGAGCGAGCCTTGAAGATCTGGCACCAGGTTGATCCTGAACTTGGATCAGCGATTGCCAGAGGTCTTGGTCTGTCTGTTGGTGAGCCTCAGGTCACAGGCGACTAAGGTTCAGCGCTTTAACTGAACGGTATTGTGTGCAAAAAATCCGGCCAGCAAGGTTGCTTGAATCACCAGCGCGGATAGCCTTGTAAGATAGCTCAAGCAGTTAGCTGGCCTGATCATACATATGCGGGGTAGATCCGCAAGTCTTCTAATTGGGCAAGGGGTAATTTGCCCCTTGCCTTTTATATTTCACATCTATTACACTTAGCCATTCACTTCACTGGCTCAACGCGCCTGAGAAGCCAGCAGCATGGTTGCTAGCATAGCTTCAGTTG
>DASSXK010000709.1:0-3592 GCA_035703945.1 Ktedonobacteraceae bacterium
AGAAAGAATAGAGGGGTAGAGATAGGGCCGTAGTGCAAAACCAGCGTTCGTCTCTATTGCCAGACAGGTAGGAGGATGTTATAATGGCACGGTGTTTTCACACACTCTTACAAGAACTCACTCTGCATTTGAATTCCGAAGAGCAAGAGGCGAACCGGAGTGAGCTTGCTATAGAGCACATTTACATCCCCACACACTGTGAGGGAGCAATATTGTTCCACGCTTCGACACCTGGTGTCGTTGCGTCACCTGCTCCGGCGGTTTCTCCACTTGCTCATTTATGAGACCCCGACCGGATGCATACCCAAAGGAAGGAGAAGGCTTCGTGAGGCGAGACTACGAACTAGGCTTCATTCTCAACCCCGAAGTCAGCGAAGAGCAGACGAGTGCAATTCTGACGCGCATCGAGCAGATTGTCACCTCGCAAGAGGGTGAGATCGTTCGCGTGAATCAGTGGGGGCGCCGTAGATTGGCCTACCCGATTGAGCGTCAGCGTGAAGGCTTTTATGTATTCATTGACATGATCTTATCCCCAGAGACCGTTCTGGAGCTCGAACGAACCCTCAAGGTTTCTGAAGAGGTTCTCCGCCACATGATGAAGCGTCGCGATCCCAAGGCCATTCAGAAGGAACGCGAAGACGCTATTGCCGCTGAGGCTGCACGTGCAGAAGCTGCTGCTAAGGCAGAGGCTGATGCTGCACAGGCTGCCCAGAACGCACAAGCTGCACCCCCGGCTGAAGAGACTGCTACCGCAGAAACGACACCCGAGCAGCCTGCACCTGTGAACGAGAGCACCGAGGCCGTTCCGGCCGAGGCACCTACTCCCGCAGCTCCTGAATCCGAGCCTGCTACGGCCACGGATCAGCCATCTGCGGAAGAGACCGTAGAAGCATAATGTTGCAAATACAGGGAAAGTTTTTCATTCAGACGAATTGGGTCAGGTCATGTTCACGAAAGGATCTTGAACGATGCTGAACAAAATTATGTTGATCGGGAATTTGGGAAAAGACCCGGAGATGACCTATACCCAGAGCGGCTTGCCCGTCACCAAGTTTTCGTTGGCGGTCAGTCGCAATACTAAAAACCCTAGCGGAGAGCGCCAGGAAGAGACCGATTGGTTTAACGTAGTTGCCTGGCGGGGTCTTGCAGAAACCTGCTTTAAGTTCCTGCATAAGGGCAGCAAAGTCTATATCGAAGGCCGCTTGAGTCAGCGGAAGTATACTGACAAAGAAGGTCAGCAACGCACCGCGATTGAAGTAATCGCCAACGATATGGAAATGCTTTCACCCAAATCGGCCCAGGGCAGCTCTGAATCTTCTGGTGGTTCAATGAATGATGACTTTTCTCTGGATGATTCAGACGAATTTCCCTAATAATCCAGAGGAAATTCCCTTCTAAAACCTTAGAGGAGAATACATAATCGTGCAAAGACGATCTGAAGGTTCATCCGGCCCACGACGTGAGCGTCCGGGTGGACGCGGCGAGCGAACTTCGCGCCGCAAAATTTGTCAGTTCTGCCACGATCACGTTCGCGAGATCGATTATAAGGAGGCCAACCGCTTCCTGAAACGTTACATCTCCGATCGTGGTAAGATCGAACCCCGCCGCAAAACGGGGACGTGTGCCAAACACCAACGCCGCCTGAGTGTTGCGCTCAAGCAAGCTCGGCATATGGCCTTGCTACCCTACACCGCAGAGCACATGCGGGGCATGTAGAAGTAGACGCTGAGAGACATGGGTGAGAGACAAGCTGGTGAACTTTTTGAAGCTAACTACGTATGTATCTTACCTGTGTTCTCTTTTCGTAACAGCAGCCCGGTCTTCGCCTTAGCAAGCAGGGGAGTTTTTCTATGAATAGTCAGACGACTCGTCGGCCCGAACAGAAACGGCCTGCGCGGTCCTCAACCTCCGGTCTCAAAAGCTATCGTAAACAGACGGCACATGTCAGTATGCGGCGGGATGGTAAACCTCTTATATTTGGATGGGGTGGACACCTCTCCCACTACGAAAAAAATCAGCTCCAACGCCGTGCTACGTTTGCCCTGGTCGCCCTCATTGGCCTGGTTATTTTGGCCGTAATTATTGGTTTCTTTGTTAACATCAATATAATTACTCCAAATCTCCCGATTACCAGCGTGAATGGCCAATCAATTCCGCAAAGCCAGTATCGCAAAATGGTTGCAGTGCAAACGCAGTTTGCTCTGAACCAGCTTTATGGCCCTAATGGGTATTCGGCAATTCAGGCCGAGCTGAGTAAACAGACCACCACCCAACAAACCGCTGTCACCACGGCCCAGAAGAAGGTTACAGACCTGACAGGCCAGATCAAGGCGACTACGGATGCGACCAAAAAAGCCGATCTCACCAAACAGCTTACTGCGGCACAAACAGACCTGAAAAATCAGCAGCAAAAGCTCGCGGGACTCAGCCAGGAATCACAAACGCTGACCAGTTCGACGATTCCATACGCTCAGCAGAACTTTACTCAGTCCCAGATTGGCAATGAAAGCGCTACCTGGTTACAGGATGATGTCCTGATTTCTCAGTGGGCTGCTAAACAGAGCGGAAGCATTCAGGCAAAAATTAATCCAACGGATAAGCAGGTAAACGACACGCTCAATACGTTCAAGAAAAACTTGCCAAAGGTTGGCTCACATGCCACAGCCTATGATAAGTACTTGAGTAAGGATGGCATTAGCAACGATGATGTCGTCGCGATGATGACGATTACCCAGCGCCGCGTTAATGCCCAGAACTACCTCGCCACGCAGGTCGTTTCTCCAACCCGTCAGATTCATGCTCGCTCAATGACCATTGCGACTCAGGCCGACGCAGACACAGTGCTTCAGAAGTTGAAGAGCGGTGGTGATTTCGCGGCCCTTGCCAAGAGCAAGTCCGTTGATAATAGCACCAATACCAAGGGTGGCGATCTCGGTTGGATCGCTCGTGGACAGTATCTTCAGACAGATCAATCTGCGATTGTTGAGGATTGGCTTTTTGATTCAGCTCGTCATGTTAATGAATTGAGCCCGGTTCTGAAAGAAAATGGAGCGTTCCGTATTGTCCAGGTGCTGGGGATTGATCCTTCGCGCGTGGTGGATGCCAATACGTTGAATACGCTCAAATCCAATGCTTTACAAAACTGGTTGACCATTCAACGCGCCCAATCAGGCGTAAATATTAGTGATATTGATCAGAATAAGTTGCTTGATCCAGGTAATCTGCCCTCTGATCTTCCTGCAGGTGCTCCCGGCGAGGAGTCCGGAGCTTCAGGCTTACCGTCTGGTCTTCCCGGTCAGTAGGAATCACCTGCATTTCTGATAATCTCTGTTGAAGAGGGCGTTCCTCTACTGGACGCCCTCATCCTTCCCACTTATCACTCTCTCGTCCCGGTAGTTCCACTCATTTACGCTTCCGATTCTAAATGTGATGTATTCCAACATCTTCAAACCTATGACAATGGGCTTGTCCCTTCGAATGGTCAATTTCCCATAACCTTTCTGGGATATAATATACTATTGATTACGAATGTGACTTCCCAGATACAAATCGAACACAGGATTAGCTTGAATGTCTATAATTTCACGGCATA
>DASSXK010000551.1:0-8646 GCA_035703945.1 Ktedonobacteraceae bacterium
GATTGCAGGTCTGGGAGAGGATGTCTCCCCAGGTATGGTTTCGTTGCTATCTGGAAGTGCACTTCCGGGACGATAGATAGGCGGCCGAGAGTTGCCAGGATTTGAGCGCGGTCGCGATGGTCGGGAATTCAAACGATCAGGCAGAATTGCTTGTGGCTCAGGACGGGAAGGCAAGTTTGGACGTGTAGTTTGTGGCCGGGTGTTTTTTTGGGGCGGGGATGGCACCTCCGATATATCGAAAGTATTGGATGTATCGGACGGATTGGGCCGATTAGCAGCCTCTTTTTTGCTATTTTGTGAATCTGAGAAGCGTGATTTATCTTTTGCCATCTGCATTACCTTCTTCGCACAAGTTACTGCAATTTTAACATACTTCAAGTAGGAAGTGCAGTAAGTGGTTAAAGGCTTCCTGCCCGATAGCCAAATAGGTATATGCTGAGTTTCAGACGGAAATATCTAATGACATAATTTAACGCAATTTGAAGCATAAAGAGTAATTATGAATCATGCCATGTGCGTGCTATCATTTAACGCTTATTTCCCTCGTTGATTGTCACACAGTGGCAATCGGTATTCCACGAGAAGACGATTTTTCTGGAAACAGTTTAAGAGCAGTTCTTCAAACGATAGTGCGTCTGAGTTGATAATCCAGCTATACTCAAGCATAATGTTGACAGCTATAGATAAGATAGAGATATAATGCTGCTAACTTAAATTTTGGGGGCTTCATGCGCACGCTAAATCTGCACCAACTTGCCACATTTCAAGTCGTTGCCAAACATTGTAGTTATGTCCGTGCCGCTGAGGAGCTACATTTCAGTCAACCTGCTGTCTCAGCGCAGATTCGGCAGTTAGAAGCCAACCTGGGGGTAAAACTTTTTGACCAAATTGGTCGCAAAACACATCTGACACGGGCTGGCGAAGAGCTGTATCTCTATGGTCAGAAAATATTCTCGGTTATCGATGAAATGCACGAGACGATGGAGTCGATCCGCAGTCCTTATTATGGGCGTTTGAGTGTAGGGGCCGATACCACCGTTGGCTCGTATGTGATTCCGGACCTTTTGGGAAAATTTCACCAGGCATATCCCAATGTTGAAATCACGATGGACGTTTTGAATCGTGTGATGCTGGAGAACGCCCTTGTCAGCAATCGCGTAGACATGGCGGTGATGGGAAATGTGCCAGTGGATATTCCAACGGTAATTGAGCCATTTGCTCCAAATGAATTGGTGTTGGTGGCCGCTCCATTCCATCGGCTGGCTGGCAGAATCAAGATTCCTTTCCAGGAGCTGGCGCGAGAACATTTTTTGCTGCGTGAGCCTGGCTCGGGCACACGGGCCGCCCTGGAAACGGTCTTTCAGGAAGCAAATCTGCCGTTGGAGATCAGCATGCAGGTGGGGAATAATAGCGCGATTAAAAAAGGCGTGGCGGCTGGCCTCGGTATCGCCCTGCTTTCGCGCGTGGCGCTGGACATGGAGCTGGAAACCAACCGTCTGGTGATTCTCGATGTTGAGGGATTTCCGATCGTTCATCAGTGGCGGCTGGTCCATCTCAAGGAGAAAAACCTGTCGGCGACGGCCCGGGCTTTCAAGACCTTCCTGCTGCAACATGCCGATTGGCGAGTGCGTCGCAAAGAACTCAAAGAGGTCTGATCAGATCCTACATCCCAATCAGATCGGCTTTTTCCAGGACGGTGCGCAGACTGCGTACAACTGCCAGATCTACCATCTTGCCATCGACCGCAACGGCTCCCAGGCCCTGTGCCAGGGCTTCGCTGTAGATTGAATCCACCTTGCGAGCGTAAGCAACCTCGGCAGGCGTCGGGGAAAAGACCTCGTGGGCCAGTTCAAGCTGGCTGGGATGGATCGCCCATTTGCCAACAAAGCCCAGCGTGCGGGCATGGATGCACTCGCGTCGGTAGCCCTCGGGATTATGAAAATCGGGATAGGCCCCATCAATGGCGTCAATACCGGCGGCTCGTGCGGCGATGGCGATCTTATTGCGGGCGTAGTGCCAGAGATCGCCGGGATAGCCTTCGACAACACCTTCAACCGCGCGGCTGTCCATGCCCTGCGAGGCGCTATAATCGCTGGGACCAAAGATCAGAGCTTCAAGGCGTGAACTGGCGCGGGCAATCTCCTCGATATTGATGATGGCTTCCACCTCTTCGATCAATACCTCCAGCCCCAGGCGGCGTTCACGCTTCAGACGCTTCTCAATCTGGGTTAACAGAACATCGACCCACCAGACATCCCGAGCGGTTTTCACTTTGGGGACAATCAGGATGTCGAAATAGTCGCCAGCCTCTTCAACGACCGTGATGATATCCTGGTAGGCATATTCTGTTTCCAGATCATTGACGCGTACGGCGCGGGTCTTTTTGCCCCAATCCAGCGTTTTCAGGGCGCGAACAACATTGGTTCGGGCGCTGACCTTTTCCAGTGGCGACACGGAATCTTCCAGATCGAGCAGAACCAGGTCCGCGCTGCTGGCGGCGGCTTTGGCTAGCATGCGTTCGTTACTGGCCGGGGTGGACATTTCGGAGCGTCTCAGGCGCATCGCGTTTTGCTCTCCTTGCTTCTGAGAAAGGGCGACATTACCCCTTCTGAACTGGTTGGTAGTTGCTTGATATACTGCTGAGATGCAGATAAGCAACCAGCTAACCACATCTTTGTCAGTTCTTTAAAGTGTATCACAGTGAACTATTTAAAGACACTTCGCAACGACGCTCTCGCGTCTACTGAACGCTTCCCAAGCAGGCAGCGCTGGAACGCTTCACTTTTGATCGTTTCTGGCACGGCTCGTCCTGGCTTCACAAGCGCATTCAGTCAACGAAGTGAGTGGCTAACTATTTAAAGACACTTCGCAACGGCGCTCTCGCGTCTCCTGAACGCTTGATTAGCAGGCAGCTTTGTAAGCTCTCCAAAAGGAGCGGTGCTGGCAAGATTGCTGCTGGCTTCTCTAGCGCGTTCAGTCAGCAATGTGCATGGCTTGTTGGGATTGGCTTGAAGAGACGAAAAAGCAGCAAGCATCCTACAGGAGGGTGAGCTTGCCGCTTTTTGTTGGTGCTACAAAGGGTCTGACGTTATTTCAAATTGGATTTCAGGAAATTGACGGCCAGGGGCCATGCTTCGGCTGCCGATTTCTCATCGCCCATGCCGTGATCGGGATTGAGGAAGGCATGACCGGCATCATAGACCTTGACTGTGATATCTTTGCCAGCCTGCTTGTAGGTGCTTTCGATTTTTGAGATCTGGTCTGCTGACACGCTCCCGTCTCTGCTGCCGTAAACGGCCAGCACAGGAGCGTTGACTTTTGCGACCTCTTCTGGCCTGGGATCATAGCCCGCGCCGTAGAAAGGCACAACCGCGCCGAGGTCGGCATAGCGAGAAGCCACAGTGTAGGCCAGGAAACCGCCTACGCAGAAGCCAATCAGGCCGAGTTTTTTGGGAGTAACATTGGGCTGAGCCTTGAGTGTATCGAGGGCACCAGCAATCTCATTGGCGGCCTGGTTGAGGTTGCCGCGCATCGTCATGACCATCTTCTGAGCTTCATCTGGCTCGGTGGCAACCTTGCCATGATAGAGATCGGGAACGGCAACGACAAAACCCTCTGTCGCCAGTTTTTGGGCGAGGTCGCGAATATGAGGCTCGATTCCCCACCACTCTTGAATCAGGACCACGCCAGGGTGCTGAGCATTATCGTCTGGCTCGGCAACGAAGGCATAGGCATTGTCACCGTTCACCTTGAGATCTACTGTTCTTGTGCGGATTACTGCCATGTTGGACTCTCCTCTTTGAAATATCGAACTCCATGTGGCACAGATGCCGACATGTCATTATATAGTATCGTGAATTTATTTGTTTAACTCGCCTGGCTTTAGCTTTGCTACCAGGATTAAAGCGGGTGCATTTATGACGCGGCCCTGATTGATATTGAAGTTTTAAGCCAGCTTCTTCTGAAAGAAAATTTGTTGATGACCCACTGGATAATTTTCAAAGGTGCCGCAGACCTTATAACCGTGCCTGGGATAAAACTTCGGTGCCTGAAAGCTGTGTGTTTCAAGCACTGCCTGCTTGCAGCCACGGGCTTGTGCTTCTTCCTCGGCAGCCCTAAGAAGTTTTGAGCCGTATCCTTGTTTTCGCAGTTTTTCGTGCACCCAGAGGTCCACAATGCGTAGTGTACCGCCCCAGGTAAATGCTGTGATACCCGCAACAATTTCTCTATTGTCATCGCGAATAAAGCTGACCAATGGACGATAATCCTGATGATTGGTTGCCTGGAGATTATATTGGATGATGTGGTCTTCAAGCTCTTTCCAATCAGCATCCGTAGGGGAGTCAGTAATTTCAATCGGAATATTATCCATTATGCTTGCCTCTTTTGGATAGTTCGAATGATGTGCTTCGTTCGCTACTTTTATAATAACACGATTTCAGCATTTTTGAGGCGATACTGGTTCTAAGGCAAGAAGGTATTCAGATTATTTTATATCAGAATAGGAGATAGCATCTCCTATATGAGTAAAGAATAGGGCAGGTTATAGATTAATGTTATACTTATGGGTAAGTCGTGATGAGGATACGAAGTCAGAGCGTTAATGTGAAAGCGGAGAAAAAGATGATGGGCGAATCTTCTCTACCGGCCTCAAGTTCTGAAATATTCATAGCGGTTATTCTTTACGAAGCCTCGTCAAATGAGTTGCCCAATCAGCCCCTTTATGAGGAGAGTTTTGTGCTTATCAAGGCCGCTTCCCTGGACGAAGCCAGGGCCAAAGCTTTATCATATGCTCAGCAGAGCGAGACGAGCTACCGTAACGAGCGTGATGAGACAATAACCTGGTCGTTGAAGCGGATTATTGATGTGAGCCCTATACTCTCCGACTTCTTTGAGGAAGGGGCCGAACTTTATTCTCGACATTTCAGAAATTATGAGGCTTACTGCGCATTTGAGCCGATGTTATTAGGGGAACTTTAGATTTAAAGAAACTGAAATCTGCTTTAAGAAGCTTGACAAAACGCAAGCGGTGCAGGTACACTTGTTTTTAACAGTTAAAATATATTGTTTTAATCTGGCGAACGATTAAGTTCGCTTCTCCACAAAGGGATAGCAGCATGGACAACCATAAACAGGCAGTGGCAACAAATTACACCCCCTCTCGCACTACCTCCTTGCCCGCCGGGTTTATGGTTTGTGATTCCACCACTATGGGTGGTCGCATGATTATGCCTATGCTTATGCGCGGATACCTGCGGTCCTTTGTGAGAGGAGTATATACTCCCACATAATCAATCAACTTACGCAAACTTCGAGGACGCAGGTACATCACCTGCGTCCTCTTTTTTTATTCTACATTTTGCAAGAAAAGAGGCTCAAGATGGAAGACACTCAAAGCTCTCATGCCCGTGAAACTTCAGATGAACGCAGAAAGTTTTATATTACCACTGCAATCGATTATCCCAATGGACCTCCTCATATCGGCCATGCCCTTGAGAAGGTTGCGGCTGATGTCATTGCTCGCTATCACCGCCTGCTAGGAGACGATACCTACTTCAGTATCGGGAGCGACGAGAACAGTCAGCATGTGGCGAGAATCGCCGAGGCCCAGGGAGTTGACCCCAGGCTTTGGATTGCGACGATTGAGGAGAAAGCCCGGCGCGTCTGGGATACACTCGATGTTTCTTACGATAACTGGATCAGGACGACGGCGGAGCCACATAAACGTGCCTCGCAGGAACTCTATAAGCGAGCCCTGGCCAAAGGAGACATCTATCGCTCCCGCTATACGGGCTGGTTTTGTCCCAATTGCAACGAATTCTATACCACCGATGAACTGGTGGATGGTCACTGCCCGATTCACTGGACGGTTATCCCGGAGTGGCTTGAGGAAGAGAACTACTTCTTCGCGCTAACAAACTACAGCCAGCAGTTGCAGGAGCATATCGAGCAGAACCCGGATTTCATTGTTCCGGCCAATCGCCGGGCCGAGGTGCTTGGAATGCTTAAGCTGGGGCTGCGCGATTTTTCAACTTCGCGGTTGGTGCGTGCGGATGGGGCACGCTGGGGCATCCCGGTTCCAGGCGATGATCAGCAGATGATCTATGTCTGGTTTGATGCTCTGACTAACTATATTACGGCAGTCGGTTTTCCTGATGAGCCTGAGCGTTTTCAACACTATTGGCCCGCTGATGCACATGTGATCGGTAAAGATATCATTCGCTTTCATTGTCTGTATTGGCCAGCAATGTTGTTGTCTGCGAACCTGCCCTTGCCCAAACAGATCGCGGTACACGGCTTTATCACCCTTGAAGGAAAACGCATTTCGACAAGTGCTGGCAATGTGTTGGACCCGATCGAACTGGTCGAAGAATTTGGAGTTGACGCCGTACGCTATTACCTGCTGCGCAAGGTCTCGTTTACCTCGGACGGGGACTTCTCAAGGGCCGGGCTGGTGAAAAGTTACACCGATGAACTGGCAAATGATCTTGGCAATCTGGTCCATCGCTTATTAAGTATGGTTACACGCTATCGTCAGGGACAGGTCCCGCCTTTGGGCAGCCCTGGTGAACTGGAACTGGAGCTTCAGCAAACCATCAAGGAGGTCCAAACGCAGAGCGAGCAGTTTTTGGAAAACTGGAATATTGAACGAGCCCTGGAGGCAGTTTGGAGCGTTGTACGAAGGCTCAATCAATACATTGAGCAGAATCAGCCCTGGCAACTGGCCCGCCATCCTGAGCAGGCGGAACGCCTGGATAACGTGCTGGCCTCTGCTACCGAGGGACTGCGGCTTGTCACATTGCTGCTGGCCCCCTATATTCCGACAACCAGCGGACGTATTCGAGAGCAGTTGGGGCAGGGACCGCTCCAAGACGGCATCTGGTCAAGTGAATTGGCCTGGGGCAGGCAACCGGTGAAGCAAATTACATCTGGCCCGGTCTTGTTTGCCCGACTGGAAGAAGAGGCGCAGGAGGGAGACCTGCATCAACCTGGAAAGAGGAAACCCGATGGCAGTAATCGAAGTCAATGATCTGACGAAGACATTTAAGACACGCGAACGTAGCGCCGGATTTATGAGCAGCGTGAGTTCGTTTATTGCACCGCGCTATCGCTTGCGCGAGGCCGTTCGACCGATCAATTTCAGTTTGGAGGCTGGCGAAACCCTGGCCTTTATCGGTCCCAACGGGGCAGGTAAATCCACAACTATCAAGATGTTGACGGGTATATTACATCCCAGCAGCGGTAGCGCCCGTGTTTTTGGACTGGTGCCGTGGGAGCAAAGACGCTCCCTGGCTTTTCAGGTTGCCTGTGTCTTTGGCCAGAAGTCGCAGCTCTGGTATCATTTGCCGCCTCAGGACACATTTGATCTGCTGGCGAAGATCTACGAACTTGAGCCGGTTGCCTACCGCCAGCGACGGGATTTCCTGGTCGAGGTCTGTGAGATCGGGGAATACCTGCGTACTCCTGCCAGAAAGCTCAGCCTGGGCGAACGTATGCGCTGCGAGCTAGCGGCTGCCCTACTGCATCGACCGGCCTTGTTGTTCCTGGATGAGCCAACGATCGGCCTGGATGTGATCGCCCGGCAGCGCATCCGGGATCTGATCGGACAACTGAACACAGAAGAAGGGGTCACGGTTTTCTTGACCAGCCACGACGCGGGCGACATCGAGCAGGTCTGCCGGAGGGCAATCGTGATCAACCACGGAGAAGTCATCCTGGATACACCGGTCTCGCGTATGAAGCGTGAGTACCTGAAGGTCAAGACAGTGGATCTGCTGCTGGAAGAGACCGTTGATGGAAGGCATAGCTCAAACGCACTGGAGCTCAAAGGAGCAGGCGTCGAAATATTGAAGGCCAAAGGGCATGGCTTAAAGTTGGTGGTCGATACAGCGCAAACGCCCCTGGAGCCACTTATCGCAGGATTGATGCAGCGCTATCACATCGTGGATATGACGATTGCTGACCCTCCGATGGAAGAGGTTATCGCCTCGATCTACAATCAGCCCAGGCAAGGAGATGACGAGGAATGTGCGGATGAGAGCGAGCAGAAATTGTTGGAGATCCACCAGGGCACAGAAGGGTGAGTTTTATGGAAGCAGAGATACGACCGCTGCAAGTGCCGCTTGTTCGGCGGCTGGAAGCGAACCTGAGCAAATACCTGGCTGTGTTTCGGGTCAGTGTCGCGAGTAACATGGCTTATAGCCTGGCGATATTGTTTCGGGCTTTAAATATGGGCGTGATCGTGTTTGTTTTGAGTCAGCTCTGGCATACGACATTTGCCTTACGGGGACAGACCCAGATATCTGGCTATCAGGCAGGGGACCTGATCTGGTACCTGATAGCTACCGAAGTGCTGGCGATGTCCTTGCCGCCAATTGGGCGCACAATTGATCTTGAAGTGCGGTCGGGTCAACTGGCATATATGCTGGGGCGACCGTGCAGCTATATTCTTTATCATTTTTCAAGTTATATCGGCGAGCGAATTGTCCGCATCGGTGTGAATATACTGGTTGGCTGCGTGCTGGCTTTGATCATGGTGGGGCCGCCCCATTTCTCGCTCTGGAATCTACTGGGATTTATACCAGTGGCGTTCCTGGCGATCTCAATTGATTTTGTCTGCTACTTCCTGATCGGTCTGCTGGCATT
>DASSXK010000177.1:0-2703 GCA_035703945.1 Ktedonobacteraceae bacterium
AAATTCTCCCCTTCCCAACTCAGGCACAATTTCGACAGCACGATCACGAACCACTATCTCCCTTTTCTCTCAGTCAGCATATTGAGAGCAAGTCTTAATACGAAAGGCAATCACTTACCTGGCTTCTTTCTTTCTGTGATAAGAATGTAACCTATCCTTCGCTCACCGCATCAAAGCAAGTAGATGAGACGATGAAGAGGATAAACCTCGGCTGCTTCCTTATATCTCGTAATTGAGATGCACAGGTAGGGTAGCCAGAAATCACACATCCTCTGTACATCTCTCTCAGTTTGCATTAGCAATACAAAAAAGCCAGGCATTTCTGCATAGAAAAGGATTACCATTAACTTATGACGTTGAATATCAGTACACTGGGACATTCTATCGAGGTTAGCGAAGCAGAAGAACTATTACAACAGGTTCCTACAACTAAAATTTTAGATGTACGCACCCCGGCGGAATATGAAACACTCCACATCCCGGGGAGCTATATTGTGCCCCTTGATCAGCTTCCGGAACATCGTTTCAACCTGGGCAACAAGCTCCAGGAGCCTATCATCCTCCTCTGCCGCAGTGGGGCACGCGCGGAGCAAGCAGCAAAGTTATTTGAAGAGACCGAGCTTGCTCAATTTTATGTCCTACGTGGCGGGATCAGTGCCTGGGAAAAAGCAGGCAAACCGGTCAAACGAGGGAAACAGCGCTGGAGTATGGAGCGCCAGGTGCGAGGATTCGCTGGCGCACTCGTGCTCGCGGGAACCCTGGGAAGTCTGCTTATCTGGAAGCCGCTGATCTATCTCGCCGTATTTATCGGTGGAGGGTTAACCTATTCAGCGATAAGCGATACCTGCGGCATGGCAATGCTGCTTAGCAAGTTACCCTATAATCGCTCAACCAGTTGCAACGTTCGAGATGTTGTCAAGGAGATGACTGCGCCAGAAACAGGTCTCAGTCAGTAGTTCATCATAAAGTAGAAAGCGAGGGAACGTAGATGATCCTACGTACATTCTATGATGAGTTGCTCGCCCAGGCAAGCTACCTTGTTGGCTGTCAAGCGACAGGCGAGGCACTTATTATCGATCCTAATCGTCATATAGATCAATATATTCAACTAGCCCAGAGCAAAGATTTGCGTATCACCGCAGTGACAGAGACACATATCCATGCTGACTTTGTCTCTGGTTCGCGTGAGCTTGCCCAACGGACAGGCGCACAGTTGTATCTCTCGGATACAGGTCCGACAGAGTGGAAATATTGCTATGCTCAGGAAGCTGGAGCCATCTTGCTGTACGACGAAGATACATTCAACGTCGGGAATGTGAAAATCCAGGCAATCCATACTCCGGGACATACACCCGAGCACCTTTCATTCTTGCTGACCGATGGCGCGAATGCCGATGAGCCGATGGGCCTCTTCACAGGCGACTTTCTCTTTGTTGGAGATGTTGGCCGCCCGGATCTTCTTGAACGGGCAGCGGGTGTTAGCGGCGCAATGGAAAAGGGCGCACGCACACTTTTCCATTCAATTCAAAAGGTTCGTCATCTCCCAGACTACCTCCAGATCTGGCCCGGTCATGGCGCTGGTAGCGCCTGCGGGCGTGCCCTTGGTGCCATTCCTCAATCCACAATGGGATACGAGCGACGCTTTAACTGGGCTTTCATGATCAAAGAGGAGGACAGGTTCGTTCAGGAAGTCCTGGCTGGACAGCCGGAGCCACCGTTCTACTTTGCCGAAATGAAACGTGTCAATAAGGTCGGCCCGGCTCTTGTCAATACCCTGAACCAGCCACCACAGGAGACGCTTGATCAACTACATGCACAGCTTCGCGAGAAAGTTCGTGTAATAGATACACGCACCGCCAAGGCATACGCTGCTGGTCATATCCCTGGCACAATCAACGTTCCATTGGATGCTTCATTCTTAACCTGGGCTGGCTGGCTCCTTTCATATGACCATCCATGCGTTTTAATTGCCGATCAAGCCAACGTCATTAAAACGCAAGACTCACTCAGTCTGATTGGATTGGAAAATATTACAGGCTATCTGCCTACGGATGTTATCAACCAGTGGACGGCGGCTGGCTACGCACTTGAGTCTCTCCAAAAGATCGATGTTGTCGAGTTGCGTCAGCGTATCAAGCGAGAACGCTTGCAGGTGCTCGATGTACGAGGTGCCAGTGAATATGCGGACGGGCATATTAAGGGAGCCAGGAATATTCCACTCGGCTACCTTGAGCAACACCTGCATGACATTCCGAAAGATCAAACGCTGGCCATTCATTGTCAGGCTGGCACACGTTCAGCTATCGCCGCCAGTATATTGGCGGCTCATGGCTTTCAGCAGAGCCTGGATGTTATCGGTGGCTTCTCTGCCTGGGAAAAAGCAGGCAACCCGATAGCAGACAAAGCCCTATAAGGGTGCTCTACATCTAACATGTTCAATCTTCCTGGATGGCAGGCGACATATCCGGCCAGTAAACCTGACTGCCGATATGTCGCCCTTCTCGGAAGAGCAAAGGAAAAAAAGCAAGCAATGAATTTAGAAATGTTCCTGATTATCCTTGTACTTGGTTCGCTTATTGGTCTGGCCTTAGGAGCGTTGGGGGGTGGCGGCTCAATTCTCACTGTTCCGATCCTTGTCTATCTGCTTCATCTGAACACACACGTCGCTGTTACCGCCTCGCTAATAATTGTCGGCATTAACGC
>DASSXK010000245.1:0-4870 GCA_035703945.1 Ktedonobacteraceae bacterium
TTGGTTGGTAATAGAGTCGCAATTCGCCTGTGGCAATCCCTTTACGCAGATCGCCAAAAAGCGTCAGGCGGTAAAGGCTATATTGATCCTGGTTAGGATCATACAATGAACACATTTCATGATGTTGTTTGGCAGCATACATTGCCACATCCGCACGCCGGAAGAGGGCCATCGCATCCCTGCCATGTGCAGGATACAAAACGATACCAATGCTGGCCTCGATCTGCAAGGAGTATCCTTCAATCACAAACGGCTCCTCAATCGCAGTACCAAGCTGGGAAGCAATCTGCAATGCACGCGCCTCATCAGCCCCTGGCAGGAAGACCGCGAACTCGTCACCCCCAAGTCGGGCCACGATCCCAGCAGAGCCTATCGCTTGCGATAACCTCACGCCCACCTGTACCAGGAGATGATCACCGCGCTGGTGGCCAAAGGTATCATTAATCTCCTTAAAGCGGTCAAGATCAAGCATCAGCAGAGCCATCTCTACATCCGTCTCCCTGGCGACCGGAAGCGCATCTTCAATGAACCTGAGCAGCATCACTCGATTGGGTAAGCCTGTCAGGGTATCAGTTGTGGCCAGCGTCGCCTGCTCGGTCAGGCTGACGTTCAGATCATGGCGGGCACGATTCAGGCCCTCGCGAGCACCATCCAGGGCTCCAGCGGCCTGAGCAACCTGCTGCTGCATCGTATTAAAGCTGGTCGCCATCTGCCCAACCTCGTCATTGGAATAGACGATGACAGGAGAAATATCAACGCGGGCATGCGCCTCATCAAGGTTGCCTGACTCAAGTGCGCGCATCGCATACAAGAAATCGGTCAGGGTACCCTCGGTAATATGTTCCGCCGCCCGTGCAACTTCTCCGACGGCGTGGGCAATCATACCCGGCAGCACCAAACCCACCGTAATTGTCAGGATCGCGACAGCGACAAAGATATCCTCCAGGACTGTAATACGAATTCCATCATTCCCGCTAATGCTATTGAAAGCCATCAGGTATCCAGCGCCATCGAGGGTTAAGACCAGCAGCATGGCACCAGTGAGCTTCAGATGTAGCGAGCGAAAAAACTGTCCTTGACCCCTCTTACGGGAATCGCTCCAGCGACGTAAGGCATAAAGGGCTGAACCAGAGTAGGCCATCGCAATGCCAGCCACAACCGTTGGCAGGCCAAATTGCTCAAAGCCCAGCACTGTGGAAATCCCCCACACCATCGCAGCCAGCACGCCCAACATAATCGTTCCCCGAGGGGCATGATACGGGCGTGACATCGCAGGCGCATTACGACGCAAAAGCCAGACCGCCACGCTTGGCAAACAGATTCCAATCAAATACGTCAGATTAGCGGCTGCAATCACCCAGGTTGGATCACCAGTCAGAAGAAACAGGATCGCCATCACCGCAGTGATGACCGTTGCCACCCAGGGGGCATCGGTACGCGAACGCAAGGCAAAAATGTGCGGAAGCAGACCATCTTCAGCCAATTGCATAAGTGTTCGAGAAGCGCCTGCCAGGGGCTGCAAGGAACCATGGAACATATTGAACATCATAAACCAGACCGCCGCCGCACGGGCCCCGCTACCTAAAAGCGGCGCGAAGGTCGGTCCAAGCGTCTGGGTAAGATCGCCCGCCAGGGCTCCCGTCCCCAGCGTGCCCAGCCAGACCACTGGCAGTATGACAAAGTAAACAGTTGCCATAATCGCACTGGCTAACACCGCACGTGGAACGTTACGAGCAGGATCAATTGTCTCCCCGACGTGGCAGGTAGCAGCCTCAAAAGCCGGGGCGGCGAAGCCAATCAGGTAGAGGCCAGCCATCGCACTGGTCAGGCTGCCGAAGAACCCTTGAAAGGGGCTGATGAGATGAAAATTGAGGGCCTGGTGCCAATCAACGTTGCCAGTCAGCATGGGAATCAGGCCAGAGGCAAACGCCAGGATAGCTGAAATGGTCGCACTGGGGATTGCAAAGCGTGTCACCCAACGCACGCCACAGAGATTGATAAGCGTGAACAGCAAAATAATACCCGAAGCCAGGAGGGGAATTGGAACACCCGGAAGATACCATTGTTGAATCGCCGTCGCCGATAAAATGGCTGTTACCCCACAGGTTGGCACCCAGCCCCACCAGTAACAGACGCCTGTAAGGTTTGCCAGAACGGGACTATATGGACGAAAAGCTTCAGCACAGCAGGAGGCAATACCACCAACACGATTTGGCCACATAAGAACCAGCTCGGTCCACCCGGGAGCCTGTGCCCAACTTAAAATCAATCCCATAATTAACAGTGGTACACCTGCACTTCCCTGGGCCAGCATGAGCGCACCAATGATAAAAAGACTCTGGTTGCTGCCACCCATTGCCAGGGCGGTAGTTCCTATCCAGCCAATCGTACGCGGATGGGGAGGAGCGGCCTTGCTCCTCTGGTCCATGGCTCCCTCAACCATCTTCTGTAGATCGCCTTTCTCAAATATCGACCCAAGACAGGATGCTCTACAAGAGTAAGCGTCCTCTGTATAAGCTATCGGCCCTGAGACCTCATTCTTGAGAGAGACAAATGTATTTCTGAATTATGGAAAGGGAGAAGAAAGAGAACAATCCTCCTTTATTATCAAAGATTGCCATATGCATACGAGCCGCAATGACAACTACTTACAAAGCGACCAGCTTACTACCCTTGCCAGGCATATATATCTTGTTGCTGAACTTTCTCAAACCCGGTTTGCTCATATCCGGCCAGGATGCGCGGATCATCTCCCCAGGACTCAATATCTATATCAGACAATACGCTCAAGAGACGCTTAAGCAACTCTCATAGCAAATAACAGTCATCCCCCCTTTCCCCTTGACAAGCAGAAAACTTCGTAGTAAAATTATGACTAACGAGTCAATACTAGACAGTTAAGTCGAATTAAAACCTGATGAGTAAACACTGACGAAGGCGTCATTTGTTTGGTCTTTCACGAATAACCCGAAACACACGACCGAGGTGAGGATTTGTCAACAATTCAAGCGCACCTTTCGCTCAAGGAAAGGCAGCGACAAGAACGCGAAGCCCTGATTCTACAAGCAGCAGAAGAGATCTTCACTGAAAAAGGCTATTATGATGCCTCAATTGATGAAATTGCGGCACGTGTGGGCATCGCCAAAGGAACTTTTTACGCCCACTTTTCCAATAAAGAGGCACTGATCGTCGCGTTGTTTGCGCAGGAGATGGAACGCTTTCAGCATGAGATTGATGCTATCTTCGCTTCCAGCAATACGGCTCGTGCCAAGCTGGAAATGGCGCTCCAGAGCCTGTTTACAGGCATGAATCGAAAACGCTCGCAGCTTCTTTCCAACGTCTACAACGGGGTAGATTTACATCGGATACTCACGCAGAACCAGGGTCAGTTACAAGATCTCTGGAAACAGGTGACAGAGAAAATCACCGCCATAATTGAAGAGGGACAAGCCGCAGGAGAGTTCAACCCAGCCCTTCCCAGTAAGGTTATGCTTGCCGCCTTTCTTAGCCTTTGCTCTCCCCATGTACTCGAACGTATAGTTTTCAAGGAAGATTACTCGGCAGAGGATGTGGTCAAGCTGATGGGAAGCATTTTCTTCGATGGAACAACGCTCAAAAAATAATGTCACTTTCAAATAAGAAGGAATTTGTGAT
This sequence comes from Ktedonobacteraceae bacterium, assembly GCA_035703945.1. Classification (GTDB taxonomy): domain Bacteria; phylum Chloroflexota; class Ktedonobacteria; order Ktedonobacterales; family Ktedonobacteraceae; genus DASSXK01. The sequence continues at coordinate 3,655 of DASSXK010000245.1, forward strand.
GTCAACTACCTCCCAAACAGTTGATGAGGAAAACCAGAAGACAGAGGATCTGGAGCAGCCACGTTTCAGTAAACGTGATACCCTGCTGACCATGATCGGCGTCTTGCTGGTAATGCTCCTGGCCTCATTGGATCAGACGATTGTCTCTACGGCCATGCCCCGCATTATCGGGGAATTCAATGGTCTGGATCGCTATACCTGGGTAACGACCGCCTACCTGCTGACCTCAACGGTCATGATCCCGATCTACGGAAAACTCTCCGACCTGTTCGGGCGAAAAATCGTCTTCCTGATCGGCGTTGTGCTCTTCTTGATTGGTTCCGCAGCCAGTGGCCTGGCCCAGGATATGAATCAATTGATCGCCTTCCGAGCCTTCCAGGGTCTGGGAGCGGCCGCCTTGATGCCGATCGCGATGGCCGTCATCGGAGACCTCTTTACACCTCGTGAGCGCGGCAAATGGCAGGGGCTGACCGGCGCTGTCTTCGGTCTTTCTTCGGTACTTGGACCCGCTCTGGGTGGCTTCCTGACCGATAATCTGAGCTGGCGCTGGGTGTTTTATGTCAATCTACCAATCGGTATCGTGGCAATGCTTGTGCTGATCTTCTTGATGCCAACTCTGAGTGGCAATGCGAAAAAGGCTCGCATCGATTACATTGGTGCGTTGCTGCTGGCGGCCTCGGTTGTTCCGCTGCTGCTCGGCTTCACCTGGGCTGGTAATCAATATGCCTGGACTTCGCCACAGGTGCTCAGCCTGTTCATTGGATCGCTTATCGGCTTTGTGCTCTTCTTTGTCTACGAAGCCTACCTGGAGAGGCACGATCTGGAACCGATTATCGACCCCAGCCTGTTTAAGAACAGCATCTTTGATGTCTCGATCGGTATTACGATGATCACCAGTGCGGCGATGTTTGGTAGCATCTTCTTCCTGCCGCTGTTCGCACAGGGCGTACTAAACATCTCTGCCACAAATAGCGGATTCTTGCTCTCGCCGATGATGATTACCCTGATCCTGGGAAGCATCATTGCGGGTCAACTGGTGGCTCGCTTTGGCAAGTATAAATGGATTGCGATCATGGGTTCGGCGATTGGTGTGGTGGGAGCCAGTCTCTTCCTGCGCCTGAATGTGAATTCCAGCACGAACGATCTGTGGCTCTCAATGATCGTGCTTGGTCTTGGCCTTGGCTTTGGAATGTCGATTTACACGGTGATTATCCAG
>DASSXK010000051.1:0-8350 GCA_035703945.1 Ktedonobacteraceae bacterium
TTAAAAGCGTGACCTTTCTCTGGCTACTTTTCTTCTTTTACCAACGTTCGACGAAGAAACTATCTAAAAGGAGAGTCAACTCAATACCCGGCAAAAAACACTTCCAGGCCCTTCCCTTCATAAAATAAGCAGAAAGGACTATCTTCTTATGCAAGAAATTGGGCGCATGAGGCGTGTAACGAAACAAGCGGGGCAGGTGGCCTTGCTTATGCTGGTGAGTGTCGTCGGTCTGGTCGTACCTTTTCCCAGCGCGGCTGCCAGAGCCGCGACTTCCCCACGCGTGACCGTCGCCGCGATTGACCCCTCGCTCGTCGCAGGACGTGGCTCCCAGCTCGGGATCGTCCAACAAGAGGCAGAGAACGCCGCGACGAACGGGACGATCCTCCCCTTCGACACGTCGGCTTACACGCTGTCGGGCGAGGCATCGGGTCGGCAAGCCGTACGGCTCACGCCTGGCCAGTCCGTCGCGTTCACGCTCACTCAGCGGGCGAACGCAATAACGATACGCTACTCGATCCCGGACGCTCCGACCGGCGGCGGAATCGAGGCCCCGCTGACCGTAAGCGCCGACCACAACAACAGTCAGAGCACGCATCCGCAGACGCTCACGCTGACCTCGAAGTACTCATGGCTCTACAACCAGTATCCGTTCACAAATGACCCTAATGCGGACCTGCTTCACCCGGACTGGTGGATTACGGAGTGCTCATGTGTTCCGGATTCTACAACACCACCACCGACCATCACAAAACCGTTCAGGCCGATGCACTTCTACGATGATCAACGCTTGCTTCTCCATAACACCTACCAGGCGGGAGACGTCGTTCGCCTGACCATGCCTGCCGATTCGAACGCGGCCTGGACTGTCATCGACCTCGTTGACTTTCAGCAGATCGACGATCCCACGCCGCAACCAGCAAACTCCCTCTCTATCACCAGCTTTGGAGCTGATCCGAGCGGTATACACGACTCCGCGAATGCCTTCGATCTCGCGATTCAGGCGGCGAAAGCTTCAGGGAAGACGGTCTATATCCCGGTTGGCACCTTCCAGGTAAACAGGCACATCATCGTCGATAATGTCACGATTGAAGGGGCTGGCAGTTGGTGGTCGATCGTCAAAGGCCATCAGGTCGCGCTCCCCTCGCCGGCCCCGGACGGCTCCGTCCACACCGGCGTCGGCTTCTATGGCAAATACGCCTCCGCTGGCGGAAGTCACAATGTGCATCTAGCAGACTTCGCAATTGAGGGTGATGTCCGCGAGCGCATCGACCTTGATCAGGTGAATGGGATCGGAGGGGCCCTGAGCAACTCGACGATCGATGGCCTCTACATCCATCATACAAAAGTCGGCATCTGGCTCGATGGGCCGATGAGCAATGTGGAGATCAAGAACACTGTCATCACGGACCAGATCGCGGACGGCATCAACTTCCACCAGGGAGTCACAAACTCACGCGTCATCAATTCGCTCATCCGCAATACGGGTGATGATGGACTCGCAATGTGGTCAGAGGCGGTAAGTGGACAGCCCGGAATCGAGGACGCCAACAATGTATTTGACCACAATACGGTGCAAAATCCGCTGCTCGCAAACGGAATCGCCATCTACGGCGGCCACAACAACACTGTCTCGAACAACCTTGTCGCCGATCCCGTGCGCGAGGGAAGCGGCCTTCATGCAGGGTCACGCTTCGGCGCAACGCCGTTCACTGGCTACCTCCGGTTCACTGACAATACGACCGTGCGGGCCGGCTCATTCGAGCTCAATTGGAAGATCGGGCTGGGAGCAATCTGGTTCTACGCGCTCGAAGGCTCTCTCACGGCGAATATCGAGGTGAGCGGCGACAACTTCCTGCAAAACACGTACAACGCGATTCTGATTGTCGCTGACTTCCCCGTGAAGGATCTCTACTCCATCTCGAACGTCCATTTCCAGAACATTCACGTTGACGGGACAGGTACGTCAGTGCTGAGTGCGCGTTCTTCCGGAAACGCAACGTTCCAAAACGTCGTTGCGCGCAACGTCGGTGCCGTCGGGATCAACAACTGCGGCTCTTTCCACTTCACACCGGCGGGTTCAGAGTTCAGCGTGACCGACCTCGGTGGCAACACCGGAGGCGGAACTACTGGTCCCTGGCTCGCACCGTGGGAGCTCCCAAACACGATTACCTGCGACGATCGGCCGCCGGTGGTCCCACCACCACCTCCCTCGCCCTGGTAAACGAGCGGTTAGAGTGTAAACGCTAAATCACCCCTGAAAATTCTGGCTGACCCATGATGGATAGCCAGAATTTTCAGGGATGACGAGAAACAGGAATCGCTAAGCTAGACAGTGTGTAGCCAACCTCCAACTATTTATGGATGTGTCCAGGAATACGTGCCGGTGTCATACTGGAGTCCATTCTGCTGGTAGGTGAACGAGTAGGTAATCACCTGGCCGGGACTCATCCCACCCGCAGTATACTGCCACTGGCCGGGCCCGCTGTTATAGCTCATGTTAACGTTCTGCTGGGCCTGGCCGGGGACCGTATAGTGCAGAATCACATAGCCTGCCGTCCAGGTACAGGGCTGGAACCAGAATTGCCCTTGATTCCCGCTCACGTTATTGACGCCCTGGTTGAAGCTGCCAGTACAGGTGTTGGGTGTCGGGGTTGGCGTAGGAGTCGGACCACCCGAACCAACGGTATAAGAATAGGAACCGGTATCGTACTGGAGTCCATTCTGTTGATAGGTAAACGAGTAGGAGATCGTCTGGCCGGGACTCAAGCCACCCGCCGTAAACTCCCAACGGGCAGTGCTATTGTTGTAGCTCATAGTGACATTCTGCTGGGCCTGACCGGAGACCGTATAGTGCAGAATCACATAGCCTGCCGTCCAACCATTGGGCTGGAACCAGAACTGGGCCTGGTTTGATCCAACGCTGTTGACGCCCTGATTAAAGCCACTCCCGGTCTGGGTTGGAGTTGGGGTTGGCGTTGAGGTTGGCGTGGGCGTGGTCGAGCCGTTCGCCGTATAGACATGCACATAGTCAACAAGCATCGGCACGCCAGACTGAGTAGAGCCCGTTGGACCACCACCAAAAGCAGCCGGGAAGCCACCGCCCATCGCGAGATCAAAAATGATAAAGAAGCTATGGTCTACCGCGTTCGCCCAGGTGGTTGCGTCCACCTGATTCGCGTTCACCGTGAAGAAGTTATTTCCATCCAGATACCAACGGATCTGTTCGGGCGAAACGCTCCGATCGATAATCGCCGTATAGGTATGGAAAGCAGTCTGGCACCCTGAGCAGGCCCGCTGTCCACTACCAATACCGGTCGTTTCATTGCAGGGTCCACCAGGACTGGTCCCACAGTGAAGCGTGCCAAACTCGGAACTGAGCCCGTTGATATCCTCCATGATATCAACCTCACCAATACCTGGCCAGTTGAGGTAGTTGCCACGGAAGGCCGAGCCGAGCATCCAGAACGCTGGCCAGTACCCTGCCGCAGCGGCCCCCGAAACGTTTGGTTGCGCAATCGAGGCCGTGACCTCCAGCTCGCCTCCGACAGGAGCTGCAAAGTCCGTGCGTTGGGTCTCAATGCGCCCGGAGGTCCAGCTACCATTCGAGTTAATCGGCTTAATCACGAGATGGCCGCTGCCATCTTGATAGACGTTGGATGTGCTGTTCGACATGCTCTCGACCTCGCCGGTACCCCAACCAGACGGGCAACCTGAGCAGTTATATCCGGTCCCGGTATCGTACAGCCAGTTGGAGCCATCCACTCCCGTGTTCGCCGCACCGTTGAACTCGTCTCCCCAGATCTGATTAAAGGTGGCGGCGTGAGCTTTTTGAGACGGCGCGAAGGTCAGAGTCGCAAACAGGCTTATGATTAGTGCGCAAGCAACTAAGACTGCAATCTTGCGCGAACCGAGTAGCCGACGTTGATTTGCAGCATCAACATCCTTGTTGTTTTCATGCGAAAACCTATGCATGAAACGCTCCTTTCTAATCTGCTACACTGATTACAAAGTTATCCCCATGAAACAAAAGCGCGTTTTCCCTCCCTCCTTTCTATAAAGTAAGGCCCCAGGATGACAATACCGACATTGCCCGATAAGACAAGGCAGAGAGCAGGCCGCCCCGCTTAGCAAAAAACAAAGAAGGCGCAATCGCCCTCAGGCTGCAATGGAAGCCGGGCAGAGTGCGCCGCCTGCTGCTCGTGCGAGCAGCGTGCTTGGAAGCCGAATATAAAGGGCGTGATCCGTCTGGAACGGATAAAATACATGAGGTGATTCTACGTCGCGCAAAATTTCAGGTCTGGACGGCCAGGCAAGCGGAGGAGCAAGCACACCAACCAGGCGCGTTTTGCCCCTGGCCAGATCGTTCGCGGTAATAGTGAGGATAAAATCGTGTTCCGGCACAACCCACATGGCGCGTCCACTGAGTTCTGAATCCATAGATGAATTATGATTCAGGACCCGTGAAACGGTGGCTTTCGAGACTCCCGCCAGACGAGCGATGTCCTGGATGGTCAGTTTCTCTTGCATCCTACGTTCCTTGGAATGAAGGGGCACAGTGCACACACGATATGCAGGAAACCGGTTTCACAAGCAAACTATAACCCGGAAACCGGTTTCTGTCAAGGCTTTTATATTGATTTGTCTTTTTTCTAGAATATTGCTTTCTTTTATTCTTTTGATGTTGAGAACATCTATTCCTTCTCTTTGTCTGATCTCTCTTATTGACAGGAAAATAGTTGCCCTTTACACTCTACTCAATAACGACTGATGCCCTTCTATGGAGTAGAAGGCCTCCCGCAACCCTCATCAAGCGCCGATGAAGCATAATGCCAACGTTTGCCTGGAAGGTCCGGGATGACATCACGCTGGCTTCTCAAGCGCGTTCAGTCAGCGAAGTGCATGGCTTGCTTGCTATTAAATGAAGGAAGATACATTGACGACGAGACATCTTGTTGATCCTGAGCTTACTGCTATCCTTGACCAGATTCCTGCTTCAGCACTCACCGCTGAAACCCTGGGGCCGACGCGTGCCCAGGCCAAACTGGCGGTAGCAGCTATGCTTTCTCAGGCATCCGCGAACTTTCCCCAGTTTTCTACTATTTCCGTAAGCGAGCGCTTCGTTCCCGGACCAGAAGGGGCTCCCGAGGTCCGCGTGCTAGTCTACCAACCAACCTCTGTGCAGGGTCCACTCCCTGTCCTGCTCTGGTTGCACGGGGGCGGGTATATTATGGGTTCGGCCGACGCGGAAGATCTCCTGGTCAAAGGCATCGTGTCAGCGATCGGTTGTGCTGCCATTTCGGTGGACTACCGCCTGGCTCCTGAGACTCCCTATCCAGGTCCCGTCGAAGATTGTTACGCGGCCTTAAAATGGCTCGCTACTCATGCCGACGAGCTGGCTATCGATCCGAAGCGAATCGCGGTTGGCGGCAGCAGCGCCGGAGGGGGATTGGCAGCGGCCTTAGCGCTCCTGACACGCGATCGTGGGGAATTTTCGCTGGCTTTCCAACTCCTGCTTGCTCCCATGCTCGATGATCGTACCTGTACGCTGGAGAACCCCCATCCCTACACAGGGGAATTCATCTGGACGCCGGAAACCAACCGCTTTGGCTGGACCTCCTTGTTGGGCCAGGAACCCGGTGGACCTGATATTTCTCCCTATGCTGCTGCTGCCCGTGCTGAAAATCTGGAAGGCTTACCAGCCGCCTTTATCAATGTGGGTAGTATCGATCTGTTCATGGAGGAAGATCTGGAGTATGCTCGCCGCCTGACACGAGCAGGCGTGCCAACGGAGTTGCACGTCTATCCTGGCGCCTATCACGGCTTCAGGATGGTCCCCACCGCCCAGGTGACACAGACTGCCGAGCGAGATCAGTTGGCTGCCCTGAAACGCGCATTTGATCTATCCCGCCGCTCTGACACGCCCCTCCCGACCTTCCACTCCTGAAACCGCAGAAGGGGACTTTTCTCAAAAGCCCCCTTCTCTCATGGCAGGCCATGCACTTCGCTGACTGATCTCCACTCAACCTCTTCACTTCCTGCTGCTTGCTCCGCCACCAGATCAGCAGTCATGAATCTATCAATTTTTTTCAAAAACCCGTAATTTGTTAACGTTTCCTTTTAGATTTTGCCTCATGCCTACGACTAACTTAGTAGCTAGAATTCAAATACAAGAAGGGCTTACCGCACTTTATTTCACCTATGATCCAGGTTCTCTCCCCCCCAACATTCCACGCTCAGAGGCAGGCAACTTGATGCATATAATACATCACTTGTAGGATGATTCTACTTATGGTACTATCACCAAGGTACTGGCGGTGCTCAAATATAGGTCGTCTGTATTAGACATGATGAAAGAAAGTAGAAACATCATGCAATTGTTATATCAATATGCCCTGATTGGGTTCGTGATCATCTTTCTACTGGTTACGATTATTATTCTCTCTGGCCCGCTTAGTCTCTATTTCTCCAGGCCGGCCCCCAGCGCACAACACTATGCCCTGAAGTGTATCAGCAATCGACGGACGGAGGCCATCATACAAGACGCCTGGATTGATAGCAAAAAATGGACAAGAGAGGCATTCCTTGCAACCTTGGAGGACTCTCCTGACGTGGTTTCGGTCAAAGCTATGGAGTTCTGGATGCAAGGGCGTGGCGGGACACACTATACGATTACCTACCAATCTTCTCGATTTCCTCATTTATAAAGTGCGTACGGCGTGGTCGATGCTACTTTGATCATGAGGAGAAAAGGTAAGCCCGGCAAGCATATACCAGGAAAACCGCTCTCTAACGAGCGAACTTTCCAAAGCCGTTGCGGCGATCTACTGGTTCACCGCAACGGCTTAGCATAACCATTCCGTTATACCTGGGCAATCCAATGGGGCAAGGCCGTGGATTGCCAGTGCCGGCGAATCGCTTCATAGATAACATGCGGCAAGGGGCCACGTTGCACAATCTCTGCAAGCTTTTTCCATCTCTCTGGCTGTGATGTCCCAACAATCGTCAACTGAATGTTCGGAATACTGAGTGTGAAACGCAGGGCAACCTCTACAGAATATTCAAGCCCTTGAGCCAGGAAATCATAGTTGAGGGCTTGCAAACGTTTCCAGTAAACATAATGATAGGGGTCCTCAGGTGGTTGGTCCAGTCCTTGTCGCCAGGCAACATTAGCCAGAGGCCGTTTCGCAATTCCCCCTATCAGTTGATCCCGCAAAAGCGGAAGCAGCCTCTCAATTTCCTGCTGATCTGCCAGATTGACAGAGAACTGCACAGTATCAAATATTCCCATATGAGCAGCATACCGGGCGGCTTCATTGTTTCCACTATAGCCAATATAGCGGACCTTCCCTTCCTGGCGGACCTTCTCTAATGCCAGCATCACATCCCCACGCTGCAACACCTCAATCGGACAACTGTGAAGGTGAATCAGATCCAGATACTCTGTTTGCAGGCGCAGCAGACTTCGCTCGATGCTTTCAGCAAACAGATGAGCATCCCAATCAGTATAAGGCAAGCCAGCGGCATGTCCACACTTAGAAAAGAGAAAAATGTCATCTCGCAGCCCCGAAAGCGCTTGCCCGATAATCGTTTCACTCTCGCCATAACATTCAGCGGTATCTATAACATTTACCCCAACATCCATGGCCGCACGAATAATCCGCTCGCCTTCCGAGGCTGAAACACGTTGTAACTCTGATCCCCCAACCCCAAGCAGACTGACCTCCAGATCCGTCTGCCCCAGGAAATGTGTCTCCATGAGCGTCACCCCACCTTATCAATCAGTCCATATGATAGCTCGCTTGCTTTAGCTTTCTACCACCTGTTTTGTTTCAACTTCTATCTCCGACGACATTTCCGCCGCCTCTTTCTTTGGCGGATGTCGGAGCGCAAAGAAGGCATAGACACCAGCCAGGAAAGTCAGCAGCCCCGTTACAGTGAAGATCGTATCAATAGGTCCAAACGTCATCACGCCAAGCCTCAGATGAAAGGAGGATAACACCCCACTATCAAGCCAGCCAGCAACCACAACGGAGATCAAAGCCGAGAGCGTCATCGTGGGCGTCAATACCGCCTCAATGCGCCCAAGGAGCTGGCGAGGCGTCACCTGTAACATAAGAGGCATGATTGGAACGTTTGTCGCGACCATACACAGTCCGATAATAAAGGCCAGAAGCAGCGCCACCAGATAACTCGCTGTATGCGCAAAGATGACAATCACAACCCCAGTCGCAAGCGTCGAAAGCCAGAGGAGCCGGGCAGAACCGATACGAGCACCGATCATTCCAGAAAGAATCGCTCCCAGAACTGCCCCCACACCTGCGGCGGAACTCACAAACCCATAGAAGGTTGC
>DASSXK010000212.1:0-4656 GCA_035703945.1 Ktedonobacteraceae bacterium
CCAGTAATTTACTAGCGAAGGAATATGCGCCTAAAGCCCCTAGCATCGTTGGGATAATACCAACAAATACACGCGGCATTGTCTCAAATAAGAGGCGCTCCACCGTTGCAACGCGCTCCACAGCACTTGTACCATCCGCCAGCGTTGTCTGAGCCTGAAGATCTAGCATCAACTTATGCAGGTGTCTGCGGGCGTTTGCTGGTTTGAAAAGAGCCATAGCAATACGCAACGGCAAACGAGAACGAACCATTACAAAGAGAAAAGTGCGCAAGAGCCGAAAATCGCTGGCTGGCAAAAATGACAGACGCGAATCATGAGCAATATACTGAAATATCCTGGCAGTGCGGCTTTCCATCGCCTGCATAGCGCGAATAACAAGCTTACGCCCTGCCCTTGAACGTAGAGCAGGAGTCACATCTACAAACAAGCGCATGCCAGCATCTTTCAATGGCGCAGGGCCAGCCAGGAGATCACGTGGGGGCAGGCCAATAAAGGTCGCGACTGACGATGCCAGCAGGTGAAACACCCCCAGTCCCATCGGAGTTAACGGTCGATAGACCCCCTGCGCAACATTGACCGAGAAATAGACCCTTAGGTTATCCTTTTCCGTAGGTGCGTCGGACGGCAAAGGATAGAGTGTAGTAATTGCTCGCGTCTGCGTTAACCAGAATTTACCGGATGTGTCAATCGCCCACTCTATATCCTGGGGAGCACCATAATGCGCCTCAACCTGTGCACCTAAAGCAGTCAATGCACGTATCTGCTGATCTGATAGGCATGACCGGGTATCTGCTACTGGCAAATCAATACGCTCTGTCCCACCCTCTTTCCTCGCTTGAATAATTACTCGCTTATCACCAGGGCGACGTTCAATGATTTCTCCAATCGGCCTGGAGACAACAAAATGATCAGGGTTTACCGCGCCCGAAACGACAGCTTCGCCCAGGCCTGGACTGGCATCAATGACGGCCTGAGCCCGATGACCTGTAAGAGGATTAGCTGTGAAAAGTACCCCGGCGACCGAAACATCCACCAGTTGCTGAATAACCACTGCAAGTTGGACCGTACGCGAATCAATATCCAGGCTCTCGCGATAACTGACCGAGCGATCTGTCCACAATGAGGCCCAGCAACGACTTACCGCCTTAAGGATATCCTCAATTCCTACAATATTAAGATAGGTTTCTTGTTGACCGGCAAAGCTAGCGAAGGGGAGATCTTCGGCAGTGGCCGAGGAACGAACCGCCACCGCAACCATTGTCCCTTGTCCCAGTGCTTGATAAGCAACAGCAATAGCGTTAGCGACCTCATCAGGCATAGGAACATCCAGCAGGAAGCTGCGAATCTCCGCAATGATATGCGCATGTCGCGAATCCGATGAAGGGGTAACAGCCAGTTCATCAAGCAGAGCATCCAGGTGGGCACCTTGAGCAATACGCTTATAGGCGGTGGTCGTGACACAGAAGCCGGGAGGGACAGGTAAACCAGCTTGTATCATCTCCCCCAGATTCGCCGCCTTCCCTCCAACAAGGGAGATAAGCTCTGATTTAATCGCTTCAAAAGGTAAAACGAGTGGAGCCTCATTCATCTGAATGTTGCCTATGCTCAATTGCTCCTGTTCCTGATCTGAAAGGTTCATCCTTACGTCTCCTTTTGCCTGCTTCGGCAAGTAGCACCATTGCTCGCACAATATCCGCTTGTTCCTGGGGTAAAAGATAATCCATCACAGCCAGTTGAGCCTCAGCACGCCGCTTTTCAAAGATCGCAAGAAGCATCTTGCCGCGTTCGGTAATCGAAACGCGCCTGGCACGCCGGTCCTGTTGATCCTCGCGTCGGCTGGTCAGGCCGTGCTCAAAGAGTACATCTAGAAGGCGACTGGTAGCTGAGACCGAACGTCCCAATGCTTCCGCTACCTGCTTGATGGTCAAATCCCCCTCTTCATCGAGTAAAAGCAGTGTTGCCAACTGCGGCAGCGAAAAGTCAAAGTCCTCAAAGAGATGTAAGACACTTAATAGAAATTCACGCATCGTTGCTCGCCGAAACTGACTGATACTCTGAGCAAGTATTTCACGATCATTCTGCTGAATTTCCTTGTCCTCCAAATTTATTTGCAGGTCCAAAATATTTGCGTATATGCAAATAATAATCGTCAGACAAGTTCATGTCAAATAAAAAAAGGCTGGCGTCACCCTCTATGAAGAAACTCAATGTGGATTCACCAAAGCTGCGTAAGAGCCCCTATAAACCAGACACGAATTGGTTACAAACAAAATGTGCCATAATGCAGGTATGAAAGAATCTGCAATATTGTATCTCCTGGTGGGACTTCCAGGGTCTGGCAAGACCACAAAAGCCAGGCAATTAGAAGTGGAAACCTCGGCCTTGCGGTTGACCCTTGATGAGTGGATGATTCCGTTATTTGGAAGAAACGATCAGGCCGAACGAGATGCCCTGGAAGGTCGTCTGATCTGGATAGCTTTGCGCGCTCTTCAGCTTCATACCAATGTCATTCTGGATTTCGGATTTTGGAGCAAAGACGAACGGTCCTCTCTGAGATGGTTCGCCAGGCAGATAGGAGCGAAAAGCCAGGTCATCTACTTGCCGATTGACTCAGAAACGCAGCGAAAGCGCGTCCAAAACCGCTTTGCAGAGACATCAGACCAGACATGGCCAATGAGCGAAGAGGAACTGACGAAATGGCGTGCCTTCTTTCAAGAGCCGGATGAAGCTGAGCTAGATGGCACCGTTCTGGAAGACGCCCCTCAAGGATATGCGTCCTGGTCTGCCTGGGCGGCCTCGCGCTGGCCGTCGTTGCCCGATGAATATGCCTGAGCATTTGGAGTGCTCAGATGAGAGCCGCAGATCAATGTAGCCAGATGATCGCGAAAACGACGAGATGCAGAAGTCCAAAGAAGATAATAAACCAGGTGAACCAGATAAATTCTCGCCGGAATTGCTGCCCCTCAGGAGTCTCCTGCAAAGCATATGCTCCGGGTGAACGCTCGGAGGCGACGATCCCCAGGGCGATGCGCAGGCGTTCAGGCGATCGAATCGCGGCCCGACGGATCTCTATAAGCAGGGCATCATAGCAGGACTCACAGAGTTGCCATACCTGGTGCGGCTCTGGTGCTTCAGCAGGTTCTTTAAGTTCAATCTGGCTTAACCAGATAAAGCTTTTACAAATAGAGCAGCGTTGCAGTTTGTACCAACGCCGCATTTGTCCCATTTGATTGTTTGGGAGTAGCATACTATTCCCTCGCGGTGCTTGCCAAATATGCAGGCAAGAGAGAATTTTTAGTCTGTATATCACATAATACGTTATTGGGTAACAATAGTGTATCATGATTTATGATAAGTACGCTACCTTGAGATCGTTCCATGTCAGCTCAAAGTCCTTGCTTTGACACTCCCTGAAAAAATCACAGATAGCGCGAACGGCCAGCGCCGCCAAAATCTGAGCCAGCGGCCGTGTCAGTGGATAATCGCACGGATCGCCGGGCACGTCTTGCGGAACCCTGTAGCCAGGCTCCCACAACCCGTTGCCGTACAGGCCATCCGGACTAAAGCCAACATGCAGGCAGGGGATACTCAATGCCTGTGTCGCTTCGCTCACAGCTTGCCGCGCATCGCGGTTATCGAAGGCATCCACAACCAGCGTGCTCCCTTTCAGCAGGGACTGGCTATTGGTCCGGGTCAATTCAATCACGACCGGTTCAACTTTCGCCTGGACCGCCCGATAGAGCGTATTCGCCAGGGCACGAGCTTTGGGTGCACCTACTTCAGCCCGGCTGAATGGCTGAGTTGAAAGATTGCGCATCTCAACCCGATCCTTATCGATAAGTTTCAGGCGCGTAAAACCCATCCTTGCCAGGTTTTCCGCCAGGTTCCCTCCCAGCGTACCCGTACCACAAATCGTAATCGGCTCACCAGCAAACAGCGCAAGCGAGGCATGTCGCTCTTCATGAAAGAACGGGCTGTTTGGATTCAGATGTTGCTGCATCGTGCATCGCTCCTTATTCCCAGTAAGCATCCGCCATGACGTTTACCAGGCTGGTCAAATCAAAATCGCGATCGCGCCCGCTCAAACAGATCCCGCTGGAGATAACCGTCATGTTCGGATCGATCATCGAGCGGTAGCGATGGGTCTGTCCCTGCGCACTCCATTCCACCACAAGATGGGCTGGAACGTAATTCGTCGCGGGTACCATGCTAAAGCTGTGCAGCCTGGCATCAGCCTTGATGAGTGCGTGGCGCAGCAAGTGCTCTAAAGTTCCCCGCTGAGCCTGCTCGTACAGCAAAAACTGCCTCTGCTGGACTTGCTGATGCAGCCACTCGCGCTGCTGACCAGCTTCGCGCGGCAGATCTCTCGCCGGTTCCTCCGAGCTATGCTGTAACGCCCGCAGGGCCGTCGCGGGCAAAACGAGCTCAACCTGCCGCATCTGCCAGAGTACGAGAGCCATTCGCTCGGAAGCAGACAGCCCGGGCAAGAAGGTCTCAAGCCGTTCAATATCAGTGGCTGTATCCCGCAACCATTCCGCGTGTGTTGGATCGGCCAGGGTATCTGGACCCTCAAACCAGAGCGCATCCCCATCAACTCGCACCAGCACACGTTCAAAACGTTCCGCTCCATTGCCTGGATCGCAGAGGAAAACAGGC
>DASSXK010000290.1:0-2758 GCA_035703945.1 Ktedonobacteraceae bacterium
CAGGCGCTGTGCCCGTGCCTCGTAAGCATCTATGATTAAAAATACCTGGATATGCGGAGGAAAATATTCATTTATTGAGTTCCGGGAATATGGATTTACTGGCCTGGAAGTCATAAAAAACGCTCTTCCCCATCTCCTGACTACGAAAATGTATAATACTGCTAAATATGCCCTCAGCATTACTGCGTCAGGTAATTTTATAGTCCTAGTCTAAATGATCGTTCTGCCCTTGTCAATGTTCCCTGACCCCATTAACGTTTAATCTAATATTTGATCCCTATTGAATGTTAGATAATTAGCTGATTTGCAGAGCTAATCACCCGCCTTGCCACGAATGAGGCGTTTTCTCATTGTTCAATTAATACTGTACATCTATCTATAAAACAATCAAGCAAATACAAGTATGTTCAAGACATCTGCACCATCGGACCTACTCAAAAAGTATCAAACATTTCAAATAACGCCGTCGCTTACACAAAAAAGCAGGAACGGAAGATGCTTCCGCTCCTGCTCCAACAAGCACTCTTGTTATTCAGCATCACCAAAAATGGTGTAGTGCCAACCCTTGCGTGCTTCTCCCCCAAGTTCAATCATCACATGCTTGATCTGAGTGTACTCTTCAAACGAATACATCGACATATCCTTACCAACGCCGCTTTCCTTGTAGCCACCATGTGGCATCTCGGAGCAGAGTGGCAGATGGTCGTTGATCCAGACCGTCCCAAATTGCAGGACCTGGCTGGCACGCATGGCCTTATAGATATCACGCGTCCAGACCGACGAGGCCAGGCCATAGACCACATCGTTAGCTTTTGCCAGTACTTCCTCTTCCGTCTTAAACCGGCAAACCACCACGACCGGACCAAAGACCTCGGACTGCACAATTTCGGCATCATTGCGATCTTCAGCAATCACGGTTGGCTCAAAGAAGAAGCCCTTGCTCAGGTCAGACTGTGAGGGGCGTTTACCGCCGGTGACAATATTCGCTCCATTCCGCAACGCCCGCTCTACAAAGCCTTCAACCGTTTCACGCTGGCTTGCCGAGATCAATGGACCCATATCGGTCTGTTCCAACTTTGGATTGCCGACCCTGATCTGTTTGACCTTGGTCAGGAAAGACTGCATAAAGGCATCGTAGATACTATCCTGCACATAAATACGTGTCGCCGCCGTACAGTCCTGGCCACAGTTGACGAAGCCGCCCACAACGGCTCCATTTGCCGCCGCTTCCAGGTCAGCATCCTCATAGACAATGAAGGGAGCCTTGCCGCCAAGTTCAAGGTGTACACGTTTGATAGTATCCGCCCCGGCCTGCATAATATGCTTGCCGCTCTCGGTACTCCCGGTCACAGAGACCATCCGAACCGCTGGATGCCTGGAAAGCGCCTGGGCCACGCCGTGTCCGCTGGTCAAGATATTCAGCACGCCAGCGGGTATACCCGCCTCCAGCGCCAGTTCACCCAGACGCAGCGTTGTCAGAGGGGTCTCCACTGAGGGCTTCAAAACGACGGTATTACCAGCAGCCAGCGCGGGTCCAATCTTCCAGGCCGCCATCATAAACGGATAATTCCAGGGGGCAAGCGAGGCGACAACCCCAACCGGCTCACGTCGAATGATACTGGTATGTCCGCCGCTATATTCGGCGGCCGACGCTCCCGACAGATGCCGGGCCGCTGTGGCAAAAAAGTGAAGGTTGTCGATCGCAAAGGGCAGATCGCTATCACGAGCCAGCTTGATCGGCTTCCCTGTATCCTGGGACTCAAGTTCGGCCAACTCTCCGACGTGGTCTTCCAATAAAAGCGCCAACTTTTCCAGGGCAGCCGAACGCGCCCCCTGCGTCAGACCCGACCAGCGACCATCCTGAAAGGCCGTCCGCGCTGCCTGGACCGCTCGCTCGACATCTTCTGTGGTGCTTTGAGGAACACTTGTAATCACTTCGCCTGTCGCGGGATTCACATCATCTACTCGCTGACCTGAACTGCTCTCGACGAGTTCACCGTTGATTAATAGCTTATACTCGCTCATTGAGATGTCCCTTTCAATGTGACTATCTGGCCTACGTTCATTCGAAATATAATAGAAGAAGGGCTTCTACAGCCTTAGAAGCAATTACAGCAACTGAACGTCAAAGATTCGGCACCACTTCTCTCAGGTCATATTTTAACATAACTCTGCTAAAAAAAAGCTGGTCCGACCCTCTCGCGCCATTGAGAGAGAAGACGGACCAGATACTCCATAGCAGGGTCATTGACCCTCCTGAATGAAGCAGCAAAGCCGTTAGCAATTCGCTAAAGATAAGGTTATCTATGAACGCCTGATGGTGCGCGTTTCCGTGACATGCATATCGTAGCGTGCCAGTTCACGGAAGAAAGGCTCGACTGGAACAGACAGCTCAGGACCAGAAGAACCACGTCGGCTAATCTCGCCGGTCGCCAGCATATGTCCGGCAATCGCCAGAGGGGTCCCGGTATCAAGCGCCCCGGCACTGATGCCCCAGCGTCGATACGGCAACACCACGATCTGATTGGTGATCTCGACCGGTTGATCCTCAGACTTGCCAGTCGCCACGACACGCAAGACATCGCAATCCTGCGGCTCAACATCTTCCACAGGAGCAAAATCCAATAACTGCGCCAGCACCTCGCGAGGAGAGACCTTGCTGCCCCGCACATTGATCAGCTCTTCGTTGCCAAAGCCCAGTTCAACCAGGAATTTCAGCTTGCTCATAAAATCGGATGGGAAGGCGATTTTGAATGAG
>DASSXK010000472.1:0-2718 GCA_035703945.1 Ktedonobacteraceae bacterium
CCACACGGCTTGCTATTTAGATCCGGTCAGCAGAGCGGCTCATGCGCCGCTCGTGAGCACCTGGGCTCGATAGATTAAAATGAATACTTTCATCTACTTGACCGAATATTTAATTCTTCGTCCAGATTCGGGAAAGCACAACCCATTGCTCGGGATGCTCCCCAATAAACGTTTCCATCTGATTGACAATACCTTGCTGCACAACCTCGACTTGCTTTAGCTCTTCCTCGGAGAAGGTCAGGGAGAGAGGGACAAGTTTGCATTGGATATGCGTCTCATCCGTCCACCAACCAAACCCACCGACCAACGCGGCCCCGGTTTTCTGTGCCAGGCGGACAATTCCGCCGGGGAGCTGCGTTTTCGTGCCAAAGAAAGGGAATTCGATGCTCTGTCCCTGGATAACGCGATCAGCCGTGATCAAAACGATCTGATTGGCGCGCAAAGCCTGGGTCATCACCCGCATGGGGGCGCTTCCACCCAGGGGGATAAACTCGATTCCATGGCTACGTCGTAAACGCAACATCAGATCTAGCAATCGCTTATCTTTCAGGTTCTCCACAGGAACGATCGTTCGATAGCCGTTGATAGAGAGCCAGTGGGCGAGCAGTTCAAAGGGACCAAGGTGGGCGGAAAAAAGGATCACTCCATGCCCGTGTGCCAACGCTTCTTTAAGCGGATCAATCGATTCTATATGCGCAACAGAAACAATTGATTCTTCGCTTCGCTGGGGCGTGTAGAACGCTTCCAGGTAGTTTCTGGCACTGTTACAAAAGACACCTTGCGTCTTTCGCTGTACCTCGCGTCGTTCAACGATGGCACCAGAGTTCCGGGCCTGAAGGATATGCGTAATGTTTTCCTCCACCTGCTTCCGTGCGCCAAATGCCAGCAACCAGGCAAACCAACCAATCACCCTGCTCAACGGCGGGATCAACCGATACGGGATACGTGGAACAAGGATCGCGGCCAGACGAAACAGATAGTACATTCCTGCTATTTCTACTTCTATTCTTGTTAAATCGCTCTATATAAACACTAACAAATTTTTGTTAAAAGTATTCCAGCAAACATGTAAAGTAATCTTAAAGGAGGGTTAAACGTTTGATACAGGCCAGAATGGACGGAACATATACCACTGAGATGGCCACTCGCGAATCATAATTTCCAGGGAATTATATGATAACTGGGTCAGGCGTTGTACCTCGGACTTGCGCTCTGCTTCCGGATCGGGAAAGATCGGCTTGAACGCTCGCAGGTAATACTCTCCACGCAGACCGTACCAGATATAGCCTGGAATAATCGCCGCTCCTGCTTTCAATGCCAGGGCCGCTGTACCGCCCGGCACATAGGTTTTCCGTCCAAAGAATGTAATCGGCACGCCCGTCTCAGGGGTCATTGGTCGATCGGTCACAATCGCAACTACTTGATTTTGCTGGAAGACACGCAAGATTCGACGGGCCGAACCCTCCATCGGAATAATGCTTATCCCTTTATCCTGTCGCTGACTCTGCAAAAGCTCGTTTAAACGAGGATCGGCAAAGGTCTCAGCCACGGCCGCGAGGGGAACCTCCTGGGCCACAATAGCGCCAGCCACATCCCAATTCCCAAAGTGAGCGGTAGCAAAGACCGCGCCTTTTCCAGGCGCCAACGCGGCCTCAAGGTGTTGACGCCATGTCAACCCACCCTCACTAAGGTCACGAATACGCTCGCTCAATATCCTGGTATTCAGATTGGGGAAATTCATAAAGTCAGCGGCATAGCGACCGTAGTTATACCACGATGCCAACGCCAGGCGCGAAACAATAGGATCTTTCACGTCGCGCCCTGTCACCTGAGCCATATTTTGCCGGGTCACAAGACGTTTTGAGCGCCATCCAAGATAACTTCCTGCACCAATCGTGCTTCCCAGAGTATGCCGCACTGGCTCAGGGGTCCACTTGGCCAGGGTAGTTCCACTTTGTGCAAGTCTATAAGCTAACGACACTTAGTCCTCCAGCAGCTCTTCCGCTTCAATCAAAGACGAACCCACTGGAAGGGACTCTATCAGAATACCAGGATCAACTAGATTTTCCAGACGCCGCAAACACGAAGAAAATTTCGCTTTATCCAGGGAACAATAAACCTGTCGTCCTGAGCGCCGTGTGGTAACAAGACCAGCACGCCGCAATTTTCTTAGATGCCAGGAGACCAGCGGCTGACTGATCTCTAACAGAGAAGTGAGCGTCGTCACCGTTATCTCATCCTGCCTGGCAAGATGATACACCATTGTTAGCCGCGCCACATCTCCCAAAGCCTTGGTCATCAATTTTAATTCGCGCCAGTCGTTCATTCGATCCTTATCTGTGTCCCTTCTTACGAAAGAGAAAGACAACGCATAAACGTATGTTTATATACTACGTCCAAATTTCCAGAGTGTCAAGATACGTCAAAACAGAGAGGCGATCAGGCATCAATTCCATAAAAAAAGGTTCCTCTCGAAAGAGGAACCTTGAGGGTGGGCAGCCAGGGAGTCGAACCCTGAACCTAGCGATTAAGAGTCGCTTGCTCTGCCATTGAGCTAGCTGCCCTCAGCACGGCTCTAGCAGTACTGACGCAGTACAGAATAGCACAAATCCCCTTTGCCGTCAAGCGGTCGTATTCACTCAGGTAAAATGTTACTGAGATCAGTACACTTCACTCAAATGAAAATGTGACTGAGTGAGGTGATCCATGCCGGCAGAA
>DASSXK010000474.1:0-2324 GCA_035703945.1 Ktedonobacteraceae bacterium
CGATTCTGGTGCTCGTAAGCCTGTTTGCTCCTCACCGTCTGGATCTTGTTTTTAGCTTGATCGAACTGGCCGTGCTGGGTCTGGCCACGTTCCTCTTTAGTGAGATCACGAAGGATGGCGAACTGGTCTGGTTGGAAGGACTGCTATTGATCTTGCTCTATTGCATTATGGCTGGCACCGTCTTTATCTTTGGAGCCTGATGAAAAGCGGCTTCAGGTTACACTCCCCTAAGATTATAAAAAGCGGACCGGTTGAGGAAAAACCATCTTCAACTGGTCCGCTTTCTTTATCTGGGTCCTAGTAAGGGATAGGGAGTGCTTGATGGCCTTCGCGCCCTGGCTGTACAAGGTGCGAGACAAAGACTTCAAGCGCGAAAGGTTTTTCGTAGAGTGGATTGCGCGTGTTATCCATAAAATAGATATGCAGACGTTCGCGGCGACCGCTTGAAACTTTGCTGAAAGGTTTCATCGGAATGATTACCTCGGCCGCGAATCCCTCATCCGGAATCTGTACTTCGGCCTGCTGAATAATATAGGTATAACTCTGATGGAAGTCTGAACGGACTTCGATATAAGCAACCTGCTCATTTACAAGCGAACTCAGGCCACCGGCGGGCTCTTTTTGCGGATTTATAACTGACCTTGGCTTATTCCTACCCATCAATTGAATGCGGATGGCGTATCCCTGGTTGGGAAGTACACGCAGGGGAGCCTCAATCAGTGCCGCAGCCCTCAGGGCATGGCGCTGCTCTCCGAGTAACATCCGTTGCAGACGACGCAGGAAAGAGAGCTGATTTTCCTGCGTGCTGGCGTCTTTTTGGTCCTCTTCTTTGGGTTGAGCAGGCTTTGGAAAAGCGGGAAGGATGCCCGTGATCCTTTTTTGGAGACGCTGCCCCAAATGTCTGCTCTTATCCTCAAATTGCGGCTCATCATCTATTTCAGGTGTCTGAGCAAACATATCGTGCTTGAGCATTTCACGTGATGAGAGGTTTCCATTTGAGGGGGCTGGCGATGTTTCTTGTGGCGATTGTGACTGAACATCCTGGGTGGGAGCCTGGGCTAGAGGAGTCGCTTTTTTGGCCTGCATTTCCAGTTGTGAAAGTGGGCGCATACGGACCGTTACACTGTTCATGTCATAATCATCGTCGAGCAACAAGGACGAATCGGTTGAGACCTCGCTTGTAGAGGCCTGGGTAGGAGCGCTTTCGGGCGCTAGACGATTATGAAGCAGCATCAAGGCTTCCATTAGATCCTCGGCACGCTGAAATCGTTTGGTAGGATCAAGCGCGAGGGCTCGCATCACAATCTCATCAAGTCCCTGACTGATATGATTGTTGTAATCTCGTGGCGGCCGAAGTTTTCGTCTTTGGTAGAGCGGCCCCTGTTCGGGTGGTACACCAGTGAGCAGGAGATAGAGGACCGCGCCCAGACTGTAGATGTCCGTCAAAGTAGTTGGCTCATCGGTCAGCGTTTCAGGGGCGCGATAAGGAGTCGTGTTGACTGTTGCCGATTTAGAGGACAGGAGCTCCCTTGTTCCTGGTGGTAGCCAGGAAGCCATCAAAGCCGGTTGCCCACTGAAGTCCTTTTCTTGTACGAGGATCGTTGTAGGTTCAAGCTCTCCAATTACAATCTGTTGGTGGTGAAGTGCGGCAACTGCCTGGCTGAGGTGTTCAATCCAGCTTGTTGCAACTTGTTCGCCTGGTAGCCCGATACCACTCTGTAAAAGATCTTCCAGTGTCTGCAAACGGGTGTGGAGTGAATCTTCGGGGGAGCCGGTTCCCGTATTTTTTCTGGCCATAATGGGCCATCCAGCCACGACAAACAGGTGATTGGGAGCCTGACGTAGGTCGATCAGAGGTAGGACATAAGGAATGTGGTTGCGACGAAGCAGGTCATATTCATACTGAACTGCCTCAGTGACTCTATCCTGCGCCTCTTTCGACAAATTACTTATATCCAGGTTACGGATGGCAACCGTGCGGCGTTGTTGATTATCAACGGCAAGAAACAGACTGATATAAGGGCGGCGCCTTACGAGGGACGTGATCCGGTAGCGAGTATTGATGTCGATGTTATCATTGAGTTGCGTAGATGGTTTCTGGGGCTCATCCACGCGCTCCCCACAGGCCGCGCAAAAAGTCGCGTTCGGTGGCAACCTTTTGTGGCAACGAGCACAAAGATGTTGCTCGGGGGCACTTTCCTTTTGTGTTGGTTTTGTCATACTCATAGATCGAAGAACATTCCTTATAAAGATAATTGCAGTATGGACATTATAACATAGTAAAAGGTTTCTGGTTATCTGAGTGTAAATAGGATGTTGTGGTT
>DASSXK010000605.1:0-4155 GCA_035703945.1 Ktedonobacteraceae bacterium
GTTCTCTCCACGGGTCCGCCTTGCGTATGCTTTTCATAGAAATGGGTGAGATCAAGTTGGTGGACCGTTGTCGACGAGGCCGGGCTGACAAAATGGGTCAGCATACTGCCATCTTCCTGCTCCCAGGTTCCTTGATGAAGCACCTGTCCGGTCAGGTCTTCCATATAACGGGCATCTGCATTGCTGATGTCGAGCAAGAATGTTCCGCCAGTTGAAAGTTGAGCGCGGATCGCAGCCAGGGCCTTTTTCTGATCAACTCGTCTGGTCAGATGCGCAAAAGAACCCAGGGCGACGAAAGCCAGTCGGAATTTTTGCCCGAGTTGCAGGTTAATCATATCCTGTTCGATCAGTTTGCAGCGAGTCTCTAATTCGGCATCTGCCAGGTGTTTATGGGCACGTGCCAGCATTTGTGGGGAGTTATCCACTCCTACCAGGGAGTAGCCATCCTGTGCCAGGGGCAGCAAAAGGCGTCCACTGCCGCAAGCGAGCTCAAGCAGTGGACCCGTGGAAAGCTCGGCGAAGCTGCGATAGAAATCTACATCTTCATCGAACGGCATGTGTTCGCTATCATAAAATGGCGCGATAAGGTCGTATTCATTCATCTATTTATACACGTTCTAGATTGTGTCATAAGAGACAATTTTCCAGGTCCCCGACTCCAATTTCAAGCCAATGGTGGCAGTATAAGGGGCACTGCTGCCACGTGTGACCTTTACGGTAAAGCTTGCCTGCTTGCCTGTAGAATCGAGGCCAGGAGTACCGCTAGCAACAAAAGTAGTGACAGTGCCCTTCTGGGAATCGATAGTCTGAGCGCTGTTTGTAAAAGTGTCGACTGTGATTGGTGAGCCGGTCGTCGTCTGGATGTTTTGGTCCAGGTAAGAATAGGCCTTCGAATATTGCTGACTTTCGATCGATTGATAATATTCATTGACGACCAGCAGAGGCACAAAGGATTTTCCAAATTGACCTGTTACCGTTTGAGCACTTTGCCCAATCCTATAGGCAACGAAGCCGCAAATGCTACAGCTTAGAATCAGTACGGCTCCAACGATGCTAAGCGTGATCCAGAGCCACTTCAGCGACTTTTTGGGTGGCTGCTGGAAGCCAGGATAGTAGGGCTCTTGTGGTTGGCCAGCGTTGTATGGAGGATATTGAGGGGTATTATACTGTGTTGGTGGCTGCTGATAAGGATTTTGTGGTGGTTGCCCCTGGCCTCCATTTGGATAAGGGTTTCCATAAGGATCATTATACATATGTATTTCCTTCTTATCGCTGTGTTATATGTCCATGTCCCAGGTAAGCGTGCCAGGTGCCTTTTGCCCTTGTGGAAGATTTCTAGCTGCTTTAGCTGCCTACCAACAGTATAAGACTGCCCAATCTAAAACACAAGCATTGAGTAAGTAAAAAAAACTTGAGTTGCGCGCTTTCTCTCGCCTGGATAAATGGATAGGATACAATAGAATCTATAGTTATAAACGTGAAGAGATCAGTTTCTTCAAACCAGAAGGGAAGAGTTTATGCGTGCGCTTGTCTTCCGCGATAAACAGCTACAACTTGAAAAGAATTATCCGAACCCGGAGCCAGTGTCAGGCGAGGCTCTGATTCGTGTCTCACAGATAGGGATTTGTAATACTGATGTAGAAATCGTCCAGGGATATATGAATTTTCAGGGAGTGCTCGGGCATGAATTTGTAGGTGTCGTAGAACGTGTCTATCACCAGAAAGGGGCTTCGGTTGACTCTTCGCTGGAAGGTAAGCGCGTGGTGGGTGATATTAATGCCGCCTGTCGTCGTCCCGGTTGCTGGTATTGCGATCAGGGGATGCACACGCATTGCCCCAATCGGACAACTCTGGGGATTGTGAATCGCGATGGAGCCTTTGCCGAATATCTTCAATTGCCGGTCGAGAATCTTCACCTTGTCCCAGATTCTGTGAGCGATGAGGAAGCGGTCTTTGTTGAACCTCTGGCCGCTAATTTTGAGATTCTGGAACAGCTCCATCTACGCCCAACCTCCAGTGTGTTGGTGTTGGGAGATGGGAAGATGGGCCAGCTCGCTGCACGGGTTTTGGCGTTGAGCGGTTGTGAGCTAATAATGGTTGGAAAGCACAAGGAAAAGCTAGCTCTGGCTGCTTCCTATATCAGCGAAGCATTTGTGTTGGAGGATGCTACGAGCTTCCATCTTCCTGGGAATCGTCGCGTGGACTTTGTCGTAGAATGTACAGGCTCGGCCCAGGGATTGGAGCTTGCGGCCAGGCTCTGTCGTCCCCGAGGGACTGTTGTGTTGAAAAGCACCGTCGCGAACAAAAGCGAACTCTCGCTCGCGCCATTTGTGATTGATGAAATTCGGGTGCAGGGTTCGCGTTGTGGCCCATTTTTGCCAGCTTTACGCGTATTGCAGCAGAGATTAATAGATGTTAAACCGTTAATCAGTGCTCGTTATAGCTTAGATGAAGGGCTGGCAGCCTTTGAAAAGGCTACGCAGCCCGGTGTCTTGAAGGTACTTGTGAAACCATAGCAAGCATGCTGTGAGGCCCATGTTTGCTGCCTGCATCGCAATAATATGCAGGCAGCAAACATGTTGATAACGCTATAGTTACTTCACCTGTTGTTTAATTACCAGTAGTATGCGTTACCGCATTCAACGCATTTACCTGACCGTCACCGTACCACGAATTGTGGCCGGCACCACCCTGGCACTCCTGTAGTTGACCATTTGGAGTCGTAAACGCGGCATATCCAGGCGGTAGGGTACTGGGACATGCTTGTGGATCAGCCGTCTGCTGGATAAGCGCGGCAACCTGACCGGGACGTAGCTTCCCGTTTTGTGAGTTTTTCAGATCACCATAGCGACTGATAATCAACGCAGCCACTCCAGCTACATGAGGCGATGCCATCGAGGTTCCCTGAAGGTAACAATAAACAGCGGTAGGCTCTATAGCATCTCCTGTCTCCTTGACACTCCTTGTACAAGGGATATTTGGTGGCCAGGTTGAAAGCACCCGTCCATTAGGCGCTTGAGGGGTTCGACCAAAAATCGAATCTCCACCGGGTGCGACCACCCCAACCGCGCTCGTTCCATAACTGGAATAAAACGATTTGAGATAGCCACTACTTGGATCTTGCGGATTCTGGTACATATTACCATCAGCACTCACTCCGATAACGCCAGGGACTTCAACCGGAATGACGACGCAGGCATTTGTCACTTCTCGTGGAGTTGGAGTCGGCTGATTATCAGGACTGGTGTTGTCAACGGTTGGATGAGACAGGTCATCGCTTTCATTACCTGCCGCAGCAACGACGGTCACGCCCTGTTGCTCAGCAAACTGGATGGCCCGCTGCTCAGCCTTCCAGATGGCTCGCTGAACCGGATCGTTTCGGCAATTGTACAGGAATGGGTCCGCAAAGTAGCTATTGTTGGTCACATCCATATGGTGTGTACCAGCCCAGACGAATGCGCATACCACCGCTTCGGGGAAGAAGAAACCCGCAGCGTCACCCGCCTTAATTGCCGCAATGCGCACATTCGGTGCAACGCCAACAATGCCAATTCCATTTGAGGCGGCGGCGATGATACCAGCCGTGTGCGTGCCATGTCCATTGTCATCATTTGCTGCGACAGAACCAGGTGCAGGGATACCACCCAGGCAATTCACACTGTCCGCACTATCAACGTTCTGACGCAGGTCTGGATGTTTGTAGTCAAGGCCGGTATCTATATCACCGACCAGCACCGCTGGACTACCTCCAGTGATAGCATGTGCTTCAGGTGTGTGGATCTGGCGCATATCCCACTGCAAAGCGGAGAATGTGTCATGATCTGTTGCTGATGAATTGGGCAGACCACCTGGAGGAGGACCACTGGCGTCGTTAGAAGATTCGCCTTTCACGGTTCCATCGTTGATTTTCGTTCCAAAGGCGTTTGTTGGCGATACACCGTCGATTCGGGTATCTTTCATAAGGTCATCGCGGAAGGTTGTAATATCGGAGCGGGCAATCGCCACACCGATCTGAGGATAGCTATAGACGAGCGTTCCGCCTGCTTGCGAGATAGAATTTTTGGCATCGGAGGGAACTGCCTGAGCATTGTAGAGCACAAGATAGGTTTGTGCTGTGGCAGTGCGAGCCGCTTGCACTTGTGGGGCTGCAAATAA
>DASSXK010000675.1:0-2433 GCA_035703945.1 Ktedonobacteraceae bacterium
CCTGTTAGCGAGGAAGAGATTACGGCCAATTTTGGGCTAAGCGATGAAGGGATTATTCGACGGATGGTTCCTGAGCAGCAGGCTGAGGCTGCGATCCAAACCTATTACGAGGCATATGAAACGGCGCTGGCAGCCTCCAGCGATCCGTTTCCTGATATAAAGAGAGCTTTGGATCTTCTAAAAGCGCGAGGAATTGAGATGGGGATTGTCACAGGGAAGGGCAGTTATACCGCCCATCTGACCCTCAAATATCTTGGCCTCGCGGACTACTTTAATAAGGTCGCGGCTGGAAACGAACACCACAATGTGAAAGCCGCTGAAATCCAGAAAATCCTGACGGCCTGGCAACTTGAACCGTCCCACGCTGCGTATCTGGGAGATGCTGATAGCGATATGATCCAGTCCGAGTCGGTTGGGGTGCTGCCGCTGGCGGCCACATGGGCTGAGACTGCGACTATTCACAAACTTGATTCGATGACGCCGTTTGCGACATTTTCCAGCATTCCAGAATTTATTGACTGGCTGGATGAGAATATTCCCCTGCTTGAGCATAAGGATTAGCGAGTTTGTTTGTATCAAACGTTAGCTACGTGAGTTGATATAGCAACATGAGTTAGCAAAGGAATGCACGACATGGGTACAATTGTGGATAAAACTGTACGTTTGAAGGATGGACAACTTCTGGTCATCCGTGCTGCCCGGCCGGGTGATGGCGGGCAGGTCCTGGCACATGTGAGAGAAATCTTGAGGGAGGGCGAGTTTGTTTTGAGCACCCTTGAAGATTTTACGATGACCGAAGAGAAGGAAGCTGCCTGGATTCAAGAAAACCTTGCTGATCCATGCCGGGTTGTAATTATTGCCGAGCACGAGGGGCAAATTATCGGGATGATCGATTTTAAGAATGGCATCCGTCAACGAATTGCCCATCACGGCGAATTTGGGATGAGCGTCAATCTGTCCTGGCGTGGTCTGGGTGTTGGTCGGGCCTTGCTTGTGGCTCTGATTGAGTGGGCTGAGGAGAATCCACTGATTGAAAAAGTCTGCCTGAGAGTTTTTACGACAAACACACGCGGGCTGGCCCTATATACCTCGCTTGGTTTTAAAGAAGAGGGACACTTGCTCAAATACGTCAAAATTGCCCCTCAAACCTATGTCGATGCGCTTGAGATGTACCGGTTTGTCGGCTAAGCGGAAGAGACCTTTGTTTGCTTAGAGTGGCTACCTGAAATCAATTCAGCTTCTGTGCCTGGCGAACAACCAGTTCCTGCCAGAATTCATGCAGGAGTGGACAGCTTGCAAGCTCCCTGGCTATTTTTAGATCTTTGTTACGGGAATGGGCGAAGTCGTTTGTCAGGGCGACCGTCCAGGCGGGGTAGGGGCGTTGAGTAAGCTTGATCGTCATTCCCGGCTCAACTGCTCCTTCCCGCAAGACCCGACAATACCAACCGGTGCGACCCGTTTCGGCTACGCGAGCCGTTAATCCCTGGAGATTCCAACGACGTTCGATCTTCCAGCAAGGGTAGCGTGGCCCTGAGACCTGGATCTGGGCCTCACCAAGGGTATAGATGTCACCAATACAGGCCGTTTCTTCGCTCAATCCCTCCACTGTAAAGTTCTCGCCGAAGCCTCCTGGACCAATCTCAGATACTCCCAATTCATTTTTCCAGAGGGGATAATGTGTAGAGGAGTATAAAAGTACTGCCTGATCGGGCCGACCATGATTCTGTTTGTCTGCCTGTTCGCAACCTTCGAGATGTGTGCGATAGAGCCAGCGTGGTTGGCTTGTAGGTGTGCGGAAGAAGGAAGTCTCCCATACAGGCTGCCCGATTTCCGATATTCCATAGCGTTGAGGGATACCGACCTGTAGCGTCTTGAGAATGTATGAGTGGAGCATAGTGTCTTTTAGATGCCTTTCGTGCGTGTTGCTAAATATTTATAGAGCCCTGGCGGGATGATTATATCGAATACAATCTAATTAGAATAGGGTTACTGTTTTAAATTGTCCCAAATTGGTTAACCTTTAGTCATATATTTGTCTCCTTTCTCTTTTCTTCTATCGTGAAGTTAGCAACTAGATAAATTGGATTTCAGGTTGTCAGCACAACGTGTTGTAAGCCTGAAAAATGACTTACTATGACAAGACCCTTCGCAACGGCGCTCGCGCGCCTGCTGAACGCTTCGCAAGCAGGAGGCTTCCAATGTCCCCTTACTGGAGCAGTGCTGGCAGACATGCTGGCCTCCCAGGTGTGTTCAGTCAGCGAATCGCATGGCTTACTAACCCGGAAAGGCTTTACTAAAAATGCTTTACTACAGAGTTGCTTTTAAAAGTAATCTTACAGATATATGGCAATGGAAATCTACTAAATTGACCTCGACGGAAGCGTTGTTCCGTCTTCTACGATCCTATCGAGCGGTTTCACAAGATCGCTTTCA
>DASSXK010000730.1:0-9392 GCA_035703945.1 Ktedonobacteraceae bacterium
TTGGTGAGCTTATCAATATCCTTTGTTGATTTCACGCCATTTAATGTCTGCAAGTCCAACTGATATTGCTGTTGCATCCCGGTCGCATCAATTTTTGCATCCTGCAACTGACCGATTGCCTGATTGAAGTAATTGAGCAGATTCATTGTAGGTTGAATTTGATTTAAGGTATCTGTATCAGCTTTTGTGTCGCGACTCAGGGCTGCGAAATCTTTTGGAGATTGGGCCAGTGAGAGTTGCTTTTGATCGGCAGAAAATTTATTAGAGAAGTAAGAAACATTAATAGACCCTTTATTTCGCTCGCGGGCCAGGGCCATCTGGAAATTTTGTACATCGCGCATAGCCTTGGATTGGGCAGATTCAGTAGAGGTAGCAATAATGCCTTGCGTCTGAGTAACTAATTGCTGATAACGCTGGTCAATATTGTCATAGTAGGTAGAAACGGCCTGATCATTAAACAGGCTAAATGGAGCACGTGAATTATCAAGTTTGTTTTTTTGTAACTCGATGGGTTGCAAGCTAGCGGTTGGTACGCCAATAGCCTGTGCTCTCCGGAGTAGTGTAGTAAGCTGATTATGAGCCTGATCGGCCTGCTGCTGGGTTAAAGAACCCGTGCCGCAGGCGCTGATCAGTAGAGCAAGACTCATCAGGATACCCGCCAGCATTACCTGAATCGCCTTACGAGAAGAGCGATAGGAAAGCGGGCGATACATGATAGTGTTTACCTCCTGCCACTTTTGGCTTTCTGTTTGCGTTTTTCTTTACGTGCAGCCTTCCCTGTCTTCTTACCACCCGTTCCACCGGCTCTGGGAAGTGCGGGCGTGTTGGGCATTCCAGGAATACCCTGAGCAGCCGAGCTACCGGCATACTGTTTCGCCAGTTTACCCCACTGACCTTTGCCGGTGGAGATCTGACGCATCATGGTCCGCATTTCATTAAACTGTTCAACTAACTGGTTGACATCTTGAATGGTTGAGCCACTGCCCATTGCGATACGCTTGCGGCGGCTACCGTTCAGAACGTCGGGATTGCGTCGCTCTTCGCGGGTCATCGAAAGAATGATTGCTTCGATGTGTTTCAGTTGATCGCCTTCAAGGGCTTCTTCCATCTCTGGCATATCTGCAAGCTTGTTAAAACCAGGCAGCATTTCCATGACTGAGCGCAGGGGTCCCATGCGTTTCAACTGGCGCATTGCACTGAGGAAATCTTCCAGGTCAAATTTGCCCTGTTGCATCTTTGCCTGGGCCTTTAAGGCCTCTTCCTCGTCGATGGTCTCCTGGGCGCGTTCGATCAGGGTGATAACGTCACCCATACCCAGTATACGCGAGGCCAAACGATCGGGATAGAAAGGCTCCAGTGCGTCAGTCTTTTCGCCCATACCTAAGAACTTGATCGGTACTCCGGTAACGGAGCGAATTGAGAGGGCGGCCCCACCGCGTGCATCACCATCCATTTTGGTCAAAATCATGCCGGTGAGTGAAACTGCCTTATTAAAGTCATCGGCAACACGGACTGCTTCTTGACCCGTCATTGCATCGGCAACCAGCAATATTTCGCGTGGCTGAACCCGTTGCCGAATCTGAATGACCTCGTTCATCATGGTTTCGTCAATGTTCAAGCGACCGGCGGTGTCGATGATTACGACGGAGCTGGCCTGCTCTCTGGCATGAGCGATGGAACGGACACTGATTTCGACGGGATTAGCACCGGCCGGTTCGGAGTAAACAGGAATATTGAGCTGTTTGCCGAGCGTCTGCAACTGTTGTACGGCGGCCGGGCGATACATGTCGGCTGCTACCAGCAGCGGGCGCTGCCCTTGCTTGCGTAGATAGGTTGCGAGTTTGGCGGCGGTTGTCGTTTTACCGGAACCCTGGAGTCCAACCAGCACGATAATGTTGGGAGGTGGTCCGCCCAGGGATAATTTATTTTTATCGTCCTCACCCCCAAGCATCTCAACCAGTTCATCGTTTACGATTGAGAGTACTTGCTGCGCGGGCGAAAGGCTACCTAAAACGTCTGTACCAATGGCTTTTTCTTTAACGCGCTCCACAAACCGACGAACGACTTTGAGGCTGACGTCGGCTTCCAGTAGTGCCATCCGTACTTCGCGCATCGCCTCATTGACGTCTTCCTCGGTCAACTTACCCTTACCACTCAGATTATTAAAGACCCCTTCAAGGCGCTTTGATAAATTTTCGAACATTGCCATACGTAATTATTCCTTCTCCTGGGCGATTGCTTCTATCTCTACATTATAACATGATTTCCCTGTACTTTTTCGGCAATTGTTGTAAAACATTCGGGAAGCCTCGATGTACCTGGGGGGCTGAACGCGCCACTCTGGTGCGTCTCACCTCTTTGCTGCAACCATGCCTGAAACGTTATCGTCCAAATGCCGCAGGAAGCGGCCAGTGAGCGCCATTCCTCGATCAGAGTTTTTATAACTGGCGCAGGTGATTTGTTTGGTCCTTTTACTCACTTGACGATGGCATGGTATGCTTAGTAGCAAGTATCTTCGTATTGCCAGCAACGCCGTTTCTGTCTGGTGAACCTGCCTTAACTACAGATGCTTGTAGTATAATCTCAGCGATCTGGTTCGCCTGACTGTTGAAGGCGTATGCTATTTAGCTATTATGACATGTTCGCCCATAAGAGTCTAGGGATTGATTATTTGTTCGCTTGAATGTCTGTGTGTACCCCTCTACTATTGTATCGGGTAAGTCAGGTTGTTCGTAACTGGTAATAGTTCACATGTCTGCGAATACTAAAGGCTCGTTGCTTGAATAGAGTTTTCATAAACGCATTTGTTGTATGAGCGACTGAAATTGCCAGGCTATCTGATTGCTTGCGAAGGAAAGAAAGGTATAGAGCTATGTTGAGACAGAAGCGTCCTCAGTCCGAGATCTTCAATTCGTTTGGTTGGTGGGACAAGGGTTGTTTCCTGTATCAGATGACCGGTGATCGCTGCGATTATATTGAGTCCAGGATCGATCGGGTCTTTGGTCCCAGGGCCTTTGCTCAACAGGAGATTTTGGATGTTGGTTGCGGTGGTGGCTTGATCTGTGAAGAGTTGGCCAGCAGAGGAGCAATGGTAACCGGGATCGATCCTAATGGGGGAGCTTTAGCGGTCGCACGGGAACATTCTCGCCGGAGCAGGTTGGGACAACTGATTGCTTTTGATCAGGGGAGTGCGGAAGCTTTGCCGTATGCGGATGGCAGCTTTTCAGTAATTACTTGTTTTGATGTGTTAGAGCACATTCATGATCTCCGCGCAACGATCCGTGAGATCTCGCGGGTTCTGGCACCTGGTGGCATCTTTGTTTTCGATACGATCAATCGTACATTCTTAGCGCGCGCGCTGCTAATATGGTACGGTGAACACTTTCCTAGCGGCGGACTGGTTCCTGGTTTACATAATTATCATGACTTTATTAAGCCGCAAGAACTACGTTCTGTACTTGTCGCCAATGGTTTGCGTGTGCCGGAACTGACCGGGTTTATCCCTCGTGGCTTTGAGCAGGGCCACTTCAAAATGGGACCGGGCTGGTTAATGAGCATTTCATATGTTGGTTACGCGACCAAAGGACGGTAAATGTTTTGTATACAAGGACAAGAGTTTGTTTTTTAATAAAAATGAAATGAAAAGAAGATTCATTTTTCTTCAAGATGTAACCAAAAATTTTTTTCTTCTTCTGACATGGTGCTTTTGAGAATAGCTGTCTGAAAACTCTGTTTGCGGGGGCCTTGCTGTGTGTGGCGGGCGGCTCGACTGGTCTGGCGTCGATTCAACATTGGGGTGGGCTGACTATTAATTAATAACGAGCCAAATTGATCGACGCTGACCTGGAAGAAGTTTGCGAAATGCTCTAACTGCCTTTGGCCGAGGCTCGCCAGCTCGATGGAGCCGGTCTCAAACTTCTTCCATACTTCGATACTCAGATGCAGGCCGCGCGCGGCTGTAATCAGGGTGAAGCCTTTACGATTTCTGAGTTCCACCAGGGAGTGGGCTTCGATACGTGTCCCGAATACTCGGGTGAAGGCGCTCTGGGTCGCACGCTGCGTCAGCGGTAGCAGATCGTCATAATCTATTTCGAGTGCAGGCTCCGATATCTCTGTTGCTCGATAGCCTGCAATAAAATCGATCAAGTCTGTCTGTGCATCAGGATGATCATTGAGTCTACAGATCAGTAACGTTTGCTCTTGTGTATTTCCGGATTCTTCGGCGGCTACCCAGGCCCTTTTAATTTGCTGAAACTCCTGTTTATTCATGGACTTATCCCCTAATCCTTCCCTCTTTGTCTGAAAGTGTTATTTATTTGCTCTATCTTTTTGCACACTAGAATTGTGGTTGTGTGAATTCCTGCTCATTTAACAACTGTTTGCGCAGAAGCACGCAAGCGTTTTTGTAACGCGTGCGGATAGTGCGCTCGGTCTTTTGGCAGACCGACGCGATGTCATCCCACTTCCAATGCTCAAGTGAGCGCAGGACTACGATCCGACGATCCAAAGGGTCCGTCAGGTAATCCAGAATGCGTTGAGCTTCGTCGGTGGCATGAAGCTGTTCATATTGATCCTGGGGGTCGGCCACATCGGCTGCCAGCGGATTTTCATCGTCGGCAGTGGGCGCTGTGATCGACTCCATCTTCGAGCGAGGGACGTGCTGAGGGCGACCAACGGGCTGACCGTCAGCGTCGCGTCTCTGGCTCAGTCCCTCCTGGCGCAGGATCTTATTGAACTCGTCAGTGCACAGACAGCGCAAATAATGGATGAAGTTCTGTGTCATGAACGTTTCTTTGGGATTGAGGGCCTCTCTTAGCAAATGTTCCTGCATGTTAGCGATGGCCTCTTCACGCAGGTGTGGTCGCTGGCTCAAGCCCTGGGTGCGCTGCTGAAAATGTGGTGCGCAGCGGCGCAGCAAGGTATCAGCCAGCAGTTGAACTGCTGCCATGTTGCGAATGGCGTCATAGTGGCGCATGTTTAAGATCAGCTCAATGTCGCTGATTACATAACGCCGCTCAGGCGTCCGCTCCAAAAGACGTGCCTGTAAAGTGGGGTCTTGCAGATCGATCATG
The DNA here is from genome assembly GCA_035703945.1 of Ktedonobacteraceae bacterium. GTDB lineage: Bacteria > Chloroflexota > Ktedonobacteria > Ktedonobacterales > Ktedonobacteraceae > DASSXK01. The sequence goes on from DASSXK010000730.1 coordinate 5,073, forward strand.
CGTGTTACTCCCCAATTGAGCAGAAGAGGGCAAACTTAATAACAGATCGATTCCGGAGAAATCTGTTGGTGTGCCATTCCGTCCGATGCTAAATTCCAGCTTCCTATACTTTGTACTTTTCGTACTTTCGCCCTACTCAGTTGTGCGTACCGTGTCCCCTCGGCTCGGTCGCTACTGTTTAGTCTGACTTGCTATCATCGTAACCCCTCCAAATCAACCCATAGGCATTCCTGAATAGCTCCTGGCAACAGATCTTGAGTAGCATTGTGCAAGTCCTTTTTTCATCCTGGTCCAAGATGATTACTTCTTCTTTCTGGGCGTAAAAAAGCGGAAATGTTTTCACAAGGAAGTTGTTCTTTTTGACAATTAAAAAAGTGGAAATCTGTTGCGCAGTTTGAGCAGTACCATTTGACCCACACAAATATGAGCCTGGCCAGGCGCTCCATTTCTAAGAATACCAGAAAATAGTTCAGTTGAGAAGGGTTTTTTGGGGAAGTTTTTGTGCATACTTGATTTTTCGTTCACTACTGAGATGTCCCAAATAGCCAACGCAAGGTGTTTTCAGGCTGAAAGAGGAATATCCATATATTCCGCCTCGGTTTGAGACTGAGGAAGAGGCAAGTTTTCTTCAAGCATCATTTGAAGATGTTCCTGTAAGGCTTCTTTCATGAGTTGCTCTACCTCTTCTCTTGTATCTCCGACCGCAACGCAGCCCGGCACGTCGGGAGAATACGCGCCGTAGGAATTTTCGCCTTTTTCGATGATGACCAGGATTCTTGCCATCTCAATCCTCTTTCTCTATCTGTGCTTGTTTAAAGACACTAAGCAAGGTGCCAACTGGCATATCCTTTCCGAGGTGTCCGGAGACCGTTACGATTCCCTTCTTTGTGGAATGTTTATAATGCCTATGATCTCCTCGTATCCGTGCAAGATACCACCCATCAGCTTCTATCCGTTTGATGACATCACGTACTTTCACACAAACCGCCTTACTCCTCACCATCAGTTAAGAGAAAGTATACTGCATCTACAGAGAATGTACCATAGAACTTTTATCAATTTATTAGCCTGAATCGGACGAGACAAAAGGGATAATCTTCTAACGAAAGAGGAGCCCAGGCTATCAGCTCGGGCTCCTCTTTCTTTTGTTAATTGTGAGATCAAGAATAGTCAGGCGATTTCTTCCAGGGCGGCATTTTGAGCGATGGAGGCGGCGAGTGCCTGACGTTTCAGCAAGGTTGGTGGGATGCGATAGACATCTTTGGCGAGGCCGAGCTTCTCCAGGGTCCAGATCAGGTAGCCGGAGAAATCAAACTGCCACCAGTGCAGACCGTGGAAGGCCGAACGTGGGAAAGCATGGTGGTTATTGTGCCAGCCCTCACCAAAGGCCAGCAGACCAACAACCCACTCGTTGCGGCTCTGATCCCTGGTCTCAAATTCCCGCTTGCCAAAGACGTGGCAGACCGAGTTGACGCTCCAGGTGACATGATGTGTCAGGAACATACGCACAAGGCCAGCCCACAGCAGACCAGTCCAGCCGCCAATCGCGAAAGGAATGACCAGCGAGAGGATCGCCCAGAGCAGGAAGGTCTTGCTGACAAAAGAAATGATCGGGTCATTTACCAGGTGCCTGGCATAAATGTTTGGATCGGCCTGGCGATCCTTAAACAGCCAGCCAAGGTGGGCATGAAAGAAGCCTTCAACCGGACTGTGGGGATCTCCCTCTTTGTCGGCTTGCGCATGGTGCTTGATATGGGTGGCAGCCCAGACAACGGCTGGACCCTCAAATGCCATCGAGCCAAGAACCAGCAGCAAGAACTTGACGACCGGATTGGGCTTAAAACTGCGATGGGTGAGCATGCGATGGAAACCAACCGTTACTCCCAGCGCGATTAAGGAATACATGACTACCAGTAAAATCAGATCCGAGGCGAAGACTGCTCGCTGCCAGAGTGAGACAATGGCGTATATTGTTGCGAGCAGTGGAACTACCACGACCGCCAGGACAACACTTTTATAAACTATGGTGGTTTTCATCTAATCTCCAGTTGAAACATCTAATTTTGCGCTCTCAATAGGGTAAGAGTAGGAAACTGTAGCGAATGTTTCACTGGAGATTTTTGGGGAGAAAGTTGGTTTTAAATGGGACTGAGAGGAATCGAACCTCCGACTCAGCGTTTAGGAAACGCTTGCTCTATCCACTGAGCTACAATCCCATCGGCTTTATCATAACATATCTTGCGTTTTAGCTCAATATGTTACGCTGACTTTTTTCTTCCCTGAGCACCAATCGGGCTTTATTCCGCGAGCAATGCAGTTTCTGGAAACTTTCCCAGATCAGCACATAGCCCAGGCCCAGAAGTAGCAGACCGCTCGCCTGGAGGGTCCACTTATACGCCTGACCTTGCAACCAGGTGCGACTGCGACTGACCAGTAGTACCAGCGCTAGCTTGGCACCGACGAGACAGAGATAAAATCCGACCAGGAAGCTGCCGGAAGACCAGAGACCGCCTAGCGCGTAACTTTGCAACAGCAATGTGCTGCCAATCGTTGCCCAGAAGAGATAGGGATGCGGATTTAAAAAATTCGTCAAAACAGCAGAAAACAGGATGCGATAGGTATTATCCTGCACGGACGTAGAGGCGTTTTTGAGGTTGGCTTCGATAGAGACGGTCTTGCTGGCACTGCGAATGGTCTCGATTCCCAGATAGATCACAAACAGGCCACCAACAAAAGCCAGAATCTGCAAGGCCAGCGAAGGAAGATTTCTCAGGACGACTACCAATAAGAAAATAATTGGCAGATCACTGAACAAAGGGGCGCAGGCAACCAGGCTTCCAGCCCGCCAGCCGCGCCGCAAGGTTTGCGTAATGACCAGTCCCAGCATCGGGCCGGGGCTGATTCCAGCCGTAACTCCCAGGATCAAACCTTGAATCAAATAGACAAACATATAAATTAACCCCATCCAAAAGGCTCTAAACGTTCTCTTAATCCAGGCAAAAACCAACCCTTTTTGGTTATTGGCAGAAAATTTAACATTTATTTGTTATGATCTATGTGGCGATAGAAAATTCGCCGCTACATAGATCAACCAGCAGAAGATACAATCGAGAGAATGGCACATTAACCGGTTGGACGAGCTCGCAATGATGATGGTAAACAACCAAAGGGCTCAAAAGCAAAGAACAGGTCCACCGGTTCTCCAATAAGCAGCGTTGCTAATTATACCAAGATTATGAAGTTATTGCAGCAAGGTTTGGCAATAACATAGAGAAGCCATTCAGATAGGTGAGTGAGTTGCCTTGCAGGACAAAGCGATGAAACGCCCTATGCTCGTGTATAGATGACGAGTGTACTCACGGTGCGCACAGGCGTTTCTGGCTGCATTTTACAGGTATGAACTGGCTGGTTTAACGATGAAAGGCAACAACACGATGTTAATGGAAGCACGAAAGAAAATTGCCCTTGTGGCACACGACGATAAGAAGGCGGACCTGCTTGCCTGGGCCAAGCATAATCGCGAAAGTTTATCGCATCACACCCTGTTTGCAACCGGTACGACCGGCAAGATGCTGGCGCATGAGCTAGAACTGCCAGTTCATCTCTTCCAAAGCGGACCCCTTGGTGGGGACCAGCAGATCGGAGCGAAGATCTCCGAGAGTGAGATCGACTGCCTGGTTTTTTTCTGGGACCCGATGGATACACAGCCGCATGATACCGATGTCAAGGCTCTGTTACGCCTGGCAACGGTCTGGAATATTCCCGTTGCGAATAACCGCTCATCGGCTGACTTTATGATTACCTCACCCTTGATGACGAGCAGCTATAACCGGCTGATTCCATCGGCCTATGAGGACTACCTGAACCGGATCGATCCAGAAAAGGTCAGTGCATAAGTTCGTTTTATACGTCTGTCTTATTCGAGTTTATCAAAAAAGCCTCCGTGATATGGGTATGTCGCGGAGGCTTTTTATTGTTGCTCTGTATTAAAGAATAGCTACAGAAAAGAATAGCTACAGATTTAGCGAGAGCGCTTCTGGTGTTTTTCGCGTGAACGTGCTGCCGAAGCATCCTCCAGGCTTTGTTCCTGATCGGGTGCGACGCTACCGGCTCGATCGGTGGCCTGGCTGCGTTCCAGATCGTTGGAGCCGGGCTCGCCAGTCTCCTGGTCGTAGCCGACTTCGATCAACTGCTCGGGACGACGAGCATCGGGATGCATCCCCGGAGGGGGCGGCGTGGTTTGAGGGCCGCGCTTAGATGTTGGCCACTCAGGAAAGACTGCTGGCGTGGCTACTTCGGTGGATTCTGGCTGGACGACTG
>DASSXK010000747.1:0-4876 GCA_035703945.1 Ktedonobacteraceae bacterium
TCAGTAAACGGCTCGCTGGAGGCCGCCAGAGCCGTTTCATAGGCATCATAATAGTTTTTTATCGCCGCCTCAGCCTGCTCAGGAACCATGCGCCGAATAATACCTTCATCGCCCAAACCAAAATTGGCCGTGATCTCTTCATCGCTGACAGAACGACCAAGAAATTTCTCAAATGTCTGTCGATAGGCCTGAATACACATCGGGATCGTATCCGCCAACGTCCCATCCATATCAAACAATATGCCTTTGATATTCATTGAAACCTCAAATTATATGTATAACACCTTCGCGTTTATAGCACAGGTTCTACCAGGATGCTCTTCCTTCATCGCCGCCGTATGCGGCTTCTTACCTCAGTTTCAGTATCTCACAAGAAACACGAATAGCACAAATTATCCCCTGATCCAAAGGCGGTATTAGCAAAAAGAAGAATAAAATAAGGATATATGCTCAAACACCCTCTATTTTAACTATCAATTTTGTGGTGTTTTGGGATATGATTAAGTAAGCATCAATCCACTTATGGCTTTTTAGCGATCAGACCCTTCGGTTTCCTGTTGCCTTTTATAAGGAGATATCCAATGCCGCAAGCAGAGCGAACCATGCTGGATGAGCTTCAGTACTACTTTGTCATCAAACAAATCAAACCTGATGGTCGTATCTACGTATATTTGAGCAACTATGCACCCTTTCGAGATGATCTGATCACGATGCCCTTTGATTCAGAAATTGATGCCGCCCTTTATCTTCTGAAAGCCGCTCAAAGCGGTGCGGTCGTCTCGTCTAATGATATAGACTGTGCCGAGGCAATTATTCACCGTGAAAGGCCACTATTCCTTTTTGAAGACAAGCAGCCAGATGGCACCCTTGTTCTGTCCTTGCATGAAGATCTGCCTCCTGAAGGTTCATCCGCTGTGGTTTTCGGCAGTCGCTCTCCCAAAAGAATTTCCAGGTTTCTCTTGAAGCGGCTACACGAAAGCCCCCGCGTCCACGCGACCGATGAAACAATCAGAAAGGCCAAAGCTCGACTCGACGAGTAATAAAAGTGAATGAAGTTCCGTGAAGCATTATTCACGGAACTTCACACGCAAGAAACGGCCCACTCCAATCCAGTTCATATTCCTTTTTCAATCCTCGGCTAGCAATCGCGCGGTGCGGTCACGCAGTAAACGTTCTGCCCCATCGCCCAGAGAGCGCACAATATCCCCGGCAGGTCGCTGCTCCTTGACCAGGCCTACTGCTTCACCTGCATATAAGAATGCCAGTTCATAATCTTTCCTTGCGATTGCCTCTTTCAACTGCTGACGCGCCTCGCTGGTCTGTGCAAGCGCCTCAGTCTGCATATGCCACTGGTTAGTAAAACGATTGCGCAGCGCACGACCGGGATATTCAGACGGCCAGGCCAGCCCCTGCGCGACATCGAAGGCACGCGTCAGAACGGTCTCCGTTTCAGGAGTCTGGATAATCCGTAAACGGGCAAGTTCAGAATTCGCACATTCAGGAGACGCCAGAAAAGCGGTTCCGACCCAAACGCCTTCCGCACCCGCCGCCATCGCGGCCGCGACCCCGCCTGGCGTGGCGATCCCACCCGCAGCCACCACCGGAAGTTGGGCCTCCTCAAGAACTATTTGCAGCAACGGCAGCGTTCCAACATGACCTGTATGACCACCCGCCTCCGTCCCTTGCGCTACAAGCACATCGACTCCCGCCAGGACAGCCTGCCTCGCCTCTTCGCGAGAATGAACCTGCGCCGCGAGTAGAATCCCGCTCTGATGCAATTTCTCCACGTAGGAAGCAGGTGAGCCAAACGAAATGGAGATCAAAAAAGGTTGGGCCTCAATCGCGGCCTGGAGCAGTTCGGGCCGTTTTTCAATCGCCCAGGCCATCAAGCCAATTCCAAAACGCGACTGCCCGGCCCCACGGGCAATTTCAGCCTCTCTGGCAAGCAGATCGACCGACTCCGTACTGCCGATCCCGATCATACCCAGACCTCCAGCAACCGTCACAGCCTGGGCCAGGCGCCCTCGCCCAACACCTGCCATCGGGGCCCCGATTATTGGGTAACGCAAATTCCAGTTCGTCGTAAGATATGTACGCAGCATACTCTTTTCCTCCGCGTGACTATTCCCTGGACTATAGGAAAATCACAAATTTTAGCGTGCAGCAGAAATACAAGGTTCATCTTGAATGTAGCACAGATGGAGCCGAGCCTGTCCTTGATTCTTGCGCACAATCAGCAGAAACTTGCGTTATCGGCGATAGTGTTTAGGGGTCAGGCCGGTGAGGCGTTTAAAGTGTAGCGCGAGATGGCTTTCGCTGACAAAACCAACTGTCAAAGCAATCATCGCAATCGACCAGTTTGTGCTCTGAAGGAGAAACTTTGCCCGTTCGATCCGTTGACGGATCAGATACTGGTGTGGCGCGAGTCCCATCGAATGTTTGAAAAGGCGCGCAAAGTAATAAGGGCTGAGATGAACCAGGGAAGCGAGTTCAGCCAGCGATAAATCGTCGGCCAATCGCTCTTCAATCGCAGCTATTACCCGCTTCAGGGCTGATGCTGACAAACCTGCCGGACGTGGCAATGCTGGCCCCTTCTGTGAAGAATGGCGCCTCAATAACTGTATTGCCAGAATATTTGCCAGCGATTCGGTGTAGAGCTTTCCTCCGGGACCACCAAAGCGCAACTCATCCAGGAAGGACAGGGCCAGCATCTCTATTTGAGGATCGGACACTCCTGTAACATCCAACAGTTCCACCTGATCGGGATTGAGATCGGCCTCGACAGCAACGCGCTTAATAAAAGTAGGCGCGAGATAGAGATGCAGGTGACGCACCTCGCCATGCCGCTCCAGGTGCCAATGGCTGGGTGCTCCGGCTGGCATGATAACGAGGTTGCCCGCACCCAAATGTCCTTGCCGCCCAATAAGCTGCTCCCGAATCTCAGCGGGAGAGCCAAGATTGACGACAAGCACATGGCGAGGGATCGCAGGCAGCACAAAATCATCATCGGGATGGACAATTTCAGCAATATCGACACTATTCCAGCCCTTATCTTTGCTCGATCTGATAATCTGCTCTGGTGGCACTTCAAAAATATCGTGTTCGTCATGTACCGGGCAGGATTCCACGCTGAATTTTCCCTTTCGACAATGAAAAAGTGAGATGTGATCCTCAATTGCAGAACTACTAAATTATATCACTGAAAACGGAATGTAAAAACTCAACTTTTCCTGTCCCTGCCGAAGCCCCCACGCGAATCTGCCGTGTGATAAGATCATATTCAGGAACAACGTTTTGCCCACTCCACCCACAAAATTAAGGGCAAGCCACAGCGCCCTATAATTGATTAACAAAATTAGCATTTTTAGCGACTTCATCAACAATGCCAGAAATTCTGTCGATCTGGACACTATCAATTCGTTGTTATTGTGGAATGGCAAAAAGGAAACGCCGCTTCAACTTACATAAGGTATTTTTCTAGAGAAAGGGTAGACTAATGCGTTACGCACTCCTGATTTACTCGAATGAAAAAGATGTTGCTCGCATGTCGGAGCAGGAACAAGCGACATATATGGAAGCCTATAATACCTTCACACGCGAGGTTCATGCTCAGGGTCTGCTGAATGGTGGCGAACCACTGCAATCCATTGCCACCGCAACAACGGTTCGGATTCGTGACGGTAAAACGCTTGTCACCGACGGCCCCTTTGCCGAAACCAAAGAACAACTCGGAGGCTTCTACCTCTTGAATTGCAAAGATCTGGATCAGGCCATCGAAATCGCAAGCAAGGTTCCAGATGCAACCTTTGGCTCAATCGAAATCCGCCCGATCCTGGAGGTACAGATGTAGCACGCCGCTACCAGGTGCAGCTTTTCATAATCGATCAACCAGCGTAAAACTTTTGCTCCATGCAGGGAGGTCCGGCAAGAAGTTCTATGAACGCAACGCATGATCTCATCGCACAAACATTTCAACAGGAATCAGGGCGGGTAATTGCAACGCTCTACACCAGCATCCGCGATCTCGAAATGGTGGAAGATGCACTGCAAGATGCCCTCGTACTCGCCCTGGAACACTGGCCGGTTGATGGTATGCCACGCAATCCTGGGGCCTGGATCACTCTAACTGCCCGGCGCAAGGCGATCGATCGCCTGCGCCGCGAGCAGGTATTGGAACGCAAGAAGGCCGACTTGCAGATGATCTCCACCTTAGAGCAGGAAGAAACAGATATGGAACCAGATGAAATTCCCGATGATCGCTTAAAATTGATCTTCACCTGCTGCCATCCTGCTCTCGCCAAAGAGGCCCAGGTTGCGCTGACATTGCAGACGCTTGGTGGTCTGACCACACAGGAAATCGCCAGTGCTTTTCTTCTAACACTTCCCACAATCGCTCAGCGCCTTGTACGAGCCAAACGAAAAATCCGAGACGCCGGTATTCCCTATCATGTTCCCCCGGCGGACGCCATCAGCGAGCGAATTGACGCCGTTCTTTCAGTGCTCTACCTGATCTTTAATGCTGGCTATACCGCCTTTCAGGGCGACGAGTTGATGCGCAACGATCTCTGCGTCGAGGCGATCCGGCTGGCTCGTATCCTGAACACCCTGCTGGCACACGAGCGAACCCTGACCACAGATCCCGAAGCACTTGGACTGCTGGCATTGATGCTACTGCATAATGCCCGACGCAAAGCACGTATCAATTCCGCCGGTGAAATGGTGCTGCTTGCAGACCAGGATCGCACGCTCTGGGATCAACAGGAGATCGCCGAAGGTATCGAGATCCTCGATCAAGCCCTGGCACTGCATCGACCCGGCCCCTACCAGGTCCAGGCTGCCATCAGTGCATTACATGCCCAGGCCAAACGCGCCGAGG
>DASSXK010000696.1:0-4231 GCA_035703945.1 Ktedonobacteraceae bacterium
CCTCGAATAACCACCTGCGAGCGTAAATTGGTGGTTGGCGCACCTGATTTTACATCAAGCAAATTGCGCGTCGCTTTCGCCGGCACAAGTGCCTTGTTGCTATCATCCCCTGTTTGCATAAATGAGTCATTAAGCGGAAACGTAACGCCAGGAGATGTAATAGGGTCTTTTGCAGGGGTTGTTCCTGCTGGAGCAAATGAATTGAAATCCGGAAATGGCAGTTGATCGACTGGCTGGTTTTCAACCGACGGATCTGCAATCTGCGCTCCCTGGCTTCCACTTACATTATTTCGGCGTTCATTAACAAACGGCATACAAAAAATCCCCAATCAATTTGATTCTAGTTAAATTTAACTCCGACGTACATAACTCTTCGCTCTTTTGTGAGAGTAACCTTTTGAAGGCAAGCGGTCAAGTTTAATGAGCGAAGCGTAGGAGAAAGGTACCTATGTATCAACATAGGTTATCTTATCTTGATACTAACCTTGCTTCGCTTTGATTCGACCCTAGAGAATTCGTATAAATTGGGACGCGTCGGCCGAGTGTCTACTTATGTAGCTTACTTATATATGGCTATCCATTCGCTTCGCTGACTGAACGCGCTTGTGAAGCCAGGAGCATTGTTGCTAGCACCGCTCAAAGCGGGAACATTCCAATTTTGCCTGCTTGCTTAGCGTTCAGTAGGCGCGAGAGCGCCGTTGCGAAGTGTCTTTCAATAGTTAGCCATTCACTTCACTGACTGAACGCCCTCCAGAAGCCAGCAGCATTGTTACTAGACATGCCAGATAAAAGATACGCCCGGTCCCGTGTAAAAAACCTGTTCGCTATATGTATTCCAGCCACCACCGTTGGTAAACCAGTTGTAGTTACTTGTGTTAAACGAGGTTGGCGAAAGAATACTTTCAACGATTGCCACGTGTCCATAACCTGTAGCGGATTCGGTGTAAGGCTGCAATACCATGATCGCGCCCAGGCGCGGTATTGAGGAGACACGCCAACCGGGCGCATTCAAAGCGCCATAATACCAGTTAGCAGCGTTACCAAAGTTTGGAACCCAGTATCCTGAAAGCTGGTGGTAACGCAGGTCAGCCCAGTAGGTACACTGACCATAAGAAAATAATCCTAATGTACTTCCAGTTGTATTCCCATAAGAGGTGGGCGTGGGCAAGCCAGCATATGTCTGACCGGTACCAGGATCATACCCGTCAACGGTGACGGCCGTGGCTGTCGCCGCTTGCTGCAAACTAATTGCCCCGCTATTGTTTGAGGACTTTACCATTTGCATTCCACTGATCGGATTAAAACCAAGAACACGCACTGTGTCCATTGGCAACACCGTCATCAATGCACTTACAACTATCACTATAACCAAACAAGCAAATGCGGCATTAATGACCCAACGTCTCCCTTGAGGAGGACGCGCCGTGTCTTTCGCACCCGAACGCCGTTTTCCAGGAATGACAACCTGTTTGCGCTGAGCTTCATCAAAGGTGCCCGTTAGTGTCTCCGGAAGATGAATTGTGACATGTGGCGAATTATTAAAAGGCAAAAGTTGCGTTGAATTCGGCACGACACCAGGCGCTAACCCAAAACCACCCTCAGGCAGCGCATCCGTTACACGCGGATTCGATGCATTGAAATCAATCACTGAAAAAGGCGCGTTATTGGGCACCGATGTGTTGGCAAAATTATAGCTGGCATTGAATCCTTGCTGGCTATTTCGATCCGGCAGACGATCTGATGAGCCAGCCCCATGATAATAATCCTCAACAGGCTGCATACGAATTACCCCATTCCTTACGAAACGCACTAATTTGAAAAACAGTCTCAATAAGCGTCTACTTGCTTTAATATTCTATTCTGGAGAGAACTGTACCTTGCTTCCCATTTTGTGGTCAAGTTTTTAGGATTAATGGCTAAGCTTATAGGATTATATATAGGAATATGGTACCTGTTTTTCTATCATTCATTCAATTTCTGCTTCCCGTCTGCGGCGGAGCAAGAGGTTTCACTACGCGCTTATCAGGGGCGATAAGCCCCTGAACCCCATTTATAGAATCCTGTACATCACACTTTTTAAGAACATTGCGCCTTCTGTACAAGATAAAAAGGGTAGCTGGAGTGTTCCGGCTACCCTTCAGAAAGAGGATTTTTGAAGTGACTACGCTATAACTCGATTTAGGAATTCAGACTAAGCCACCTGTATTTTCAGTAATCCTGGATTTCCAATCTGCTCCTCTTTAAACATATTGCGGACTATCACGGCCCAATGTTGAATCTGCTCTGTAGATTGGGCCTGGGTCACGGTTGAACCTACTACTGCCAACGGGATTCGCAGGGTATCTTGCCCGCTGAAATCCAGGCTGAAGCGCTTCACCTGCGCTCCTCCGATGACACGCGCCAGGGCATCAGGCAGGCAGATATGTGCTAGCAAGCCAGCTTCGTAACGTGGCACTTTGATGAGCAGATCCAGTTCATCGCCAATTTCAAATTCCTGGTCAACCTGCCCCTGCTTTTCCAGGCGCACTTCGACGGGCAGGTCGCTCTTAAAGCTTCGCCAATCTTCGATCACTTCGCTTGTCACGCGGGCCGTCACCAGTCCCGAAACGCAACGGAGCGATTCAATCCGTTCGGTCGTCTTTAGCGCCTCAGCCAGATCCACTTCGCGGCCATTTAAGACCACCCGCCCACTCTTGCCTGCCTGGTCAGCAACAATGCCGGCACTGCGTAAGCCCAGAAAAAGCACCAATCCAGCGGCGGTATCAACTGTACTGTAGAATCTTCCCTCTTCATTCATCTGACTCAACAGATAGTTTGTAGCCGACACAGCTTTCACAACATCGTCTCCACGATCAAGGATCAAGAGAGAAGCAGCCGCAAAAGCTGTCTGATAACGCCTGAGCACAGCGTCCCCATACCAATCGGGTTTCATCCGCGCTCGCAACTTCTCAAGATCCGCAAACACCTGACCGTTCTCCTCGCGCAGGACATCACGAATAAAGTCGGCAGCCCGTGTTTTCAATTCATCCGAGCCGGCTGGATGCTTGAGAATCAGGTAGGCATCTTCGCAATCCCGAACTTGTTGGGGCTGAGGCTCCAACTCATAATATGCCATGCCACGCCTGCGAATGGCATGGAGATCTTGCAACAGGGCCTTCAACGGCTCAGACCTTAGCTCGACCTGTTCGGAAGCAGGCAACTTTTGCAGATGTTTCATCGCCAGGGGGGCATAGTGCGTATCTGGCACAGCGGAACGCCTGGTTTCTGGTGGATAGAGGCTAAAACCACCCTTTGGCAACTCCATACTCTTCAAACGTTTATGCCAGACAACTAGAGCGTTCTCATAGTGAAGGGCTTTCTCAGGCTCCTTCTGACTGTAGTACAGGTAGCCAGTAAACTGAGCCAGCAACATCGAGCAGGTCTGTTCCACACAACCATAGGGATTTTCGCAAGCCGCCTGCACAAATGCCTCAAAGGAGTGCTCAAAGGCCGGTAGGGGCAGAATTTCCAGCACCCGTGGCTCGGCAGTAGTGGCCTCCATACCGGGCATCAGCAAACGTGTGCGGCGAGCGATATGCCGCAATTTCCCCATCTCCATAACCAGGCGTTCACTGACATCCACCAGTGAGGGGTCGGTAAGCGAGCGCACAATCGCCGTCACCGCTCCTGGTTGGAGCACAAAACGTAAGGTCGTACCAGAGGGCAGAGCCTGTCCTGGCTCAACACCTCTGCCATCCTCAAACCATAGTGGTACGGATTGCCCGTTCACCTGGACTTCAGCCGTCGCCTCTCCCCGGGTTGACAGAATATCCAATCGACCGAGCACAGCATCGCCCGGCAAGACAAAGGGAGCAACTGTCAGCTCGCCCGCGAGGGGTTGTGTGACCTCGAAAGAGGCTTCTATGCGCTGCCAATCAAAGTTTTCACGATCCAATGCAAAGGCTTCAACAGTATAACGACCCAATCCTTCGCCAGGTTTAACCTCAACCTCGACTGTTCCTTCTACCTCGATCAATTGATTAAAGACAACTTCAGGAAACTGCATGCGCACACGCGGAAGCTCAAGTGGCGAGGGTGATAACGCTCCCGACATCATAGGAGCCTCTGGTGCAGAACCCGCTGGTTGCTGGATACCCATGCTCATTGAGTACATTACGCCTCGCTCACGTTCTTCAGAGAATGACGGGCTGGCGGTCGCTCTCAAGAAACGCATGCCTGGACTAAACGCTTG